>CAMJHW010000042.1 GCA_946405645.1 uncultured Bacteroidales bacterium | reverse complement strand
ATCGGCGCGGTAGCTACCGGAACGGAGAACTCCGGCAAGTGCTACAACTTCTCCCCCGTATTCAAGATGTCCGGCGACTTCTCCAAGGTCGAGGAAGTCACCAACTGGGAAGAAGAAGTGAACTAGCTGTTGCAAATGCGGAGAATATTGAATATCTTTGGGAACAATTTGGAATTAATCAAAATTAACGCTAAAACACACCCATTGTCATGAAAAAGAAATTCAGATGCATGATCTGCGGATACGTCCATGAGGGCGAGAATCCGCCGGAGCAGTGCCCCGTATGCCGCGCCAAGGCCGACAAATTCGTCGAGATCAAGGACGAAGGCCTGAACTGGGCCTGCGAGCACAAGCTCGGTGACGGCCAGGTCGAGGACGCCGAAGTCCTCCAGGGCCTTCACGACCACTTCAACGGAGAATGTTCCGAGGTCGGAATGTACCTCGCCATGAGCCGTCAGGCGGAACGTGAAGGCTATCCCGAGATCGCCGACGCCTTCAAGCGTTATGCCTACGAGGAGGCCGACCATGCCGCCCGCATCGCCGAACTGCTCGGCGAGGTCGTCTGGGACACTGAGACCAATGTCAAGAAGCGCATGGAGGCCGAGTGCGGAGCCTGCGAAGGCAAGCTCGCCATCGCCGTCCGCGCCAAGAAGCTCGGCTACGACGCCGTCCATGACTCCATCCACGAGATGGCCAAGGACGAAGCCCGTCACGGTGCCGGATTCCAGGGTCTCTACAACCGCTATTTCAAGAAATAGTCTCCGCCAACCTTCGATGTCGATGGCGGCCGGTGCATTCCGGCCGCCATTTTTCATAAAAAGTAGTAACTTTGCAGTCCATGAAAAGGATGGTGGCCATAATGCTGCTGCTTGCGGCACTTGCGCCGGCCCTGTGGGGGCAGGGACGCAGGTTCACCGTAAGCGGTCACGTGAAGGACGCAGACTCTGGAGAGATGATGATAGGCGCGGTGGTCAACCCCGCCGGCTCGGTTGCAGGGGCGGTGACGAACGCCTACGGTTTCTATTCCCTGGAATTGCCGGCCGGAGACTATTTGC
The DNA here is from genome assembly GCA_946405645.1 of uncultured Bacteroidales bacterium. The sequence goes on along the minus strand of CAMJHW010000042.1, from coordinate 9,637 downwards.
TCTGCTGCTCGTCGCTTGGTTTCGAGTCCGATACTCTGAGCATCAGCCTGCGGGCAGACTTGAGGCACGATTTCGTGCTGAAGGAATCGGCGTTGTCACTTGAGGGGTCGACCGTAACGGCCATCTCCAAGCGCGAGAAGCTGCTGAGGCCGGAAACCAGTCTGGTCAATCTCTCGGGGGATTTCATCAAGAAAGTGCCGGTGATCTTCGGTGAGACCGATATCATCAAGGTCATCCAGATGATGCCGGGCGTACAGGCCCCCAGCGAAGGATCTACGGGCTTCAGCGTGCGAGGCGGCGGAGTGGACCAGAATCTCGTCCTGATGGACGAAGCCCCTGTCTATAACGCCGGGCATTTCATGGGCTTCTTCTCCGTCTTCAACAACGACGCCGTCAAGACCGGCGACCTGTACAAGGGCGACATTTCCGCCAAATACGGCGGCCGCCTTTCTTCGTTGCTGGACATCCATACCATCGACGGAAACATGCAGGAGTTCGGCGGTTCGCTCAGCGTCGGCCTCATCTCCTCCAAAGCCTTGCTCGAAGGTCCCATCGTCAAGGAAAAGGCCAGTTTCATGGTGGCCGCGCGCCGCACTTACATCGACCTTTTCTTCCCTCTCTTCGGAGCGCTTAAGGGCGACAAGATGTTCTTCCACGACATCAATGCCAAGGCCAATTGGATCATCAATGACAACAACCGCCTGTACCTTAGCGTTTTCAATGGCAAGGACGTTTTCGCCATGGCCAATTCCGAGGCCGCAGACCTGGACCTTGACATGGACTTCGCCAACAACACCCAGTCACTCCGCTGGAACCATATTTTCTCCCCGAAGCTGTTCTCCAACTTCACGTTGCTGAATTCGCACTACGATTTCAACACCATGCTGGAGTTTTCCGCGACGGATATCGACATGGGGTCGAACCTGCATAACCAAGGGTTCAAGGCCGATTTCAACTGGTTCCTCAACGCCTCGAACACCATCAGTTTCGGAATGCAGGGCAACCGCTATGTCATCAGTCCCGCCATCTTCACCCCGCGGAGCGAAGGCATCTTCAGCGAGTATACTTATCCACAGACCACCGCCCTGGCGCCCGACTTCTACATCCAGAACGAGCAGAAAATCGGTCCGAAGGTATCGCTCCGCTACGGTCTTCGCCTGTCGAACTTCGCCACCGTGGGAGAGCGTACGCAGCGCTACTACAACGCCGCGCACGAACTGGACCACACTGAGGATTTCGCCAAAGGCGAAACCGTCAAGGCGTGGCACGCGCTCGAGCCACGCTTCTCATCATCTTTCAGCATCAGCCGGTCGATGTCCGTCAAGGCTGCCTGGAGCCGTAATGTCCAGTACATCCAGCAGGCAATCTACAGCATTTCGGGTTCGCCGCTCGACATCTGGTTCTCCGCTTCCCCAAACATCAAGCCGCAGGTCTCGGACCAGTACACTGTCGGTGTCTTCAAGAACTTCTTCGATGATGCGCTGGAAACTTCAATAGAACTGTTCTACAAGGACAACCGTGGCACCATCGACTTCAAGGACCACCCCAATGTCATCATGAACGAGGACATGGAGGCGGAGCTTCGCGAAGGGACCTCTTTCGCTCGCGGCGCGGAGTTCATGGTCAAGTACGAAAAAGGAAAGTTCGACGGTTGGGTTGGCTACACTCTGTCGCAGGCGAGATACAAGATACCGGAGATCAACGGTGGCAAACCCTACGACTCCCCCATGAATCATAAGCACAGCGTCTCAGTGGTCGGAACATACCGTTTCAACAAAAGATTGTCCGCATCGGCCGACTGGGTGTATTACAGCGGAGCGCCGACGACATACCCGTCCGGAGTAATGGAGGTAGGCGGTTCGCGCGTGCCTTTGTACTCCGACCGCAACAGGGACCATTTCCCGGACTATCACCGTCTCGACCTTTCGCTGACGCTTCAAGGACGCCGCGTACCTGCCGGAAAGAGATGGCACGGTGAATGGAACCTCTCTGTCTATAACGTCTATTCCCGTCACAACGCCTGGGCCCTGGACTTCCACTACGATGACGAAACGGAGGAGGTAACGGCACGGAAGGTTTACCTTTTCACCGCCATACCCTCCATCTCATATACCCTGACGCTATGAGAAGGATCCTGATACTGACCTTGCTGACTGCCGTCTCCTGTGTGGAGACTTTCGTGCCCGAAATCAAGGAAGCGGACGTGCGCCGTGTCGTGGTGGACGCAGTCCTGACCACGGACACGACCGCGCACTGCGTCCGCCTGAGCGCCTCGGCACCCTATGGGACTCCGTCGGAAAAGATCCCGGTAATATCCGGAGCCAGCGTCAGGCTGTCCGACGGATCGGTGGAAACCGCCCTGGACGAAAAGGAACCGGGCTGCTACTATACTCCGGAGGATTATGCCGGCGAAGTCGGAAAGACCTATACCCTCACAGTCGATGGAGAGGATGAGGGAGAACCGTTCCACTTCGAAGCCCACGACACCATGCCTCCCGGAGGTGTCCGCGGAGACGCCTTCGATTACTACAAGATGACCGATTCACTGTGGTGCTTCGCGATCTGGGGACAGGATCTGCCCGGAATAATAAGCCATTACGCAGCAGACCTGCGCGTAAACGGCCAGGAGCACGGCTACGGCAAATGGGTGAGCATAGACGGTTACCAGATGTTCGACGGGAACTATCTCTACTGCGGCGAATACTTCTTTTACTCCGCTTTCGACATCCTTGGTACGGGAGAAGAAACGCCTCCCTTGAAGGAAGGCGACGTGGTGGAACTGTACACTTATTCGATGTCGGATTTCTTTTACTCGTATATGACGGCGCTGATGAGCGAAAGCATCGCGCACATGCCGCTGTTCTCGCCGCAACCGGCAAACCTTCCGACCAATATCAGCGGCGGAGCAGCCGGCGTGTTCGCACTGGCGCACTGCACGAAGATGAGCCTGGTGATTGGCAATCCCGACCGGACCCGCATGGAAATGCTGGCCGACCACGGGATGCCTCCGAAGTTCTAGTCCAAGGTCTCGAGCATGAGGGCGTGACGGACCTCCGCAGCCTTTTCCTCTCCCTTTATCTTTTTAAGGATCTCCAGTCCGAAAGCGATGGCATGGCCAGCGCTGCGGCCGGTGATGACGCGACCGTCCGTGATGGCCGATCGCGGTTCGAAGGATGCTCCAGCCTCCTGAAGGATGCCCTCGAAGCCGTCGAAACAGGTCACGCGCTTGTCGGCGATGCCATCAAGCTGACCGAGGACGAGACCGGGTGCGGCGCAGATGGCGGCGACCGTACCTCCGTCGTCGTAATGCTCCTGCATCATTTCCATGAGCATATCGCAGGATGCGAGGTTCCTGGTCCCTGGCATGCCTCCGGGGAATATCATCACGTCCCGCTCGTCCGTACCTCCCCGGTCGATATTCAAAGCGAAGAAATCGAAACTCTGGTCCACTCCCACGGCCACACGGTGAGACGAAACCACGAAAGGGTCATCAGTAATAGAGACCAGTTCCACTCCCACTCCGCCCCTGCGGAGCACGTCGGCGGTGGCAAGGGCCTCGACGTCCTCGAAGCCTTCCGCCAGGAAAATATACACTCCTTTCATCGTAGATGCATCAATTGGTATTCTTGGCTAAGTTACGTTTTTTTGTTTACTTTGTAAAGGATAAAACACAGAATATGGAAGAACCCAGGAAACTGTATCCGCTCAGGTTCCTTCCCATCGGAGAGGATTTCTCCTGGGGAGGGCGGGAGCTCGAAAGGAAGTATGACAAGACCTTCGTGACCAGCGACGGACAAGGGCGCATCAGCCGTATGGAGAAGGGGTCGAGGGTGGCTGAAAGTCACGAGATAGCCGACCTTGGCTACCGCGACTCACAGATACTGGACGGCTGGCTCGCAGGCAACAGCCTGAGCGAGGTGATGGACATGTACCTTGACCGTATCGTGGGAGAGAAGGTATTCAGTTTCTACGGACGTCAGTTCCCTTTGGGCATAAAGCTCATAGACGCGGAAGGCACGATACCCCTCATGGTCCATCCCGACGACGAGACCGCCGGACAGCGATACGACTTCCTCGGCAAATCCAAGATGTGGTATGTCCTGGACACTCGTCCTGGAGCTTGGATCAGCCTCGGCTTCAGCCGCGACACGGATGCGGCCGAACTCTACGGCAGCTGCCTCGACGGCAGCGTCCGTAAGCTGCTCCACACCGTGGAGCCGCAGCCCGGCGACTGCTTCGCAGTCCAGCCCGGCACTGTGCACGCCGCTTCCGGCGTCATCCTTCTCGAGGTCAGCGAAGCTTCCCCCCTTGACTTCTGCCTCTACGGCTGGGGCAAAGACGTCGATGAAGAAGAGTTCGACGGAGCCCTCGGCCTTGTCGAAGCTCTTGACTTCATCGACTACAAAGCCTTCAGGCCGACAGAAGCTCCCGAAGGGAAACTTGCTGCCGGCAACGAATTCACCGCCACCAAGATCGACCTCAAGGATCCCTTGCACATAATGGCCGGCGAGAACGGCGGTTTCGCAGTCTATGTCTGCGTCTCCGGCGAGGCCTCCATACAGGTTCCCGTGTCCGGAGGAATGGACCCGACAGTCATACGTGCAGGCGAAACAGTCCTTGTCCCGGCGGAAATCGACGATTTTTATCTCGTTCCGCGCCAGGCTGGCACGGAATTGGTCGAAGTGCTTGTGGAGCGTGAGGAAGAAGCTGACGCATACATCGACCCCTCCGCCGAACCGGAACTCCCGGGCGAAGGCGAGGAATACAAATTCAACAGCGTATATGGCAGATTCAGTAAGGATTGACAAATATGTATGGGCCATCCGCCTGTACAAGACTCGCAGCGACGCCACGGAAGCCTGCAACGGCAACAAGGTGCAGCTCAACGGCGCCCCCGCCAAACCGTCAAAGGCAGTCAAGGTCGGAGACACCGTCTCCGTCAGGAAAGGTGTCGCCCTCTATACCTTCAAGGTCCTGCAGATAGCCGAACAGCGCATGGGGGCGCAGAAGGTACCGGAATTCGCCGAAAACCTGACGCCCCAAAGCGAGATCGACAAGCTCCGCGCCCCGCACGAGACCTTCTTCGTCAGGCGCGACCGCGGTGCCGGACGTCCCACAAAGAAGGATCGCCGCGAGATGGACGCCATCTGGGACGGTATCGACTTCTCTTCCGATCCCTTCGACGGCGGAGACGTCGATGACGACGACGAATAGATAACGTATTTGATTTATGAAGATTATATCAAGGCATTCATTAATTCTGATCATTGCCGCCATCATGGTAGCGGCAAGCATGCAGGGAGCTTCGCTCCACACGCTCCCCGGAGACGCCGGCGCGGCGGCCGATACGCTGAAAGTCAACACCGCGCAGCTCGCTTCCGATGTCGAGGGCTTCAATGGTACCACTCCGGTGGAGATTTCCATCGTGAACCGCAAGATCACACGCATCAAGCTGCTTCCCAATCAGGAGACGCCGGCCTTCCTACAGATCGTCATCGACTCCGGACTGCTGAAAGCACTCGACGGGAAGACCGTCGAAGAAGCCTCCAAGGTCAAGCTTGACGCCGTTTCCGGCGCAACCTATTCATCCACGGCCATCATCGAGAACATCCACCGTGGACTTGACTCGTTGAAGAAATAGCCGCCTACTGCTTCTTGCGGATGACTACGCGCTCGATTCGGCGCGGAACTGAAGTCATGATCTCATAAGGAATGGTGCCGAGGATCTCCGCCAGCTCTGATACGGTGGGGTCGGCCCCAAAGATGGTGACGGTATCCCCTGCCTTGGCAGGGACGCCGGTCACGTCGAGCATACACATGTCCATGCAGATGTTGCCGATGGTCGGCACCCTGTGCCCGTTAAGGGAGAACGAAGCGCGGCCACGGCCCAGATGGCGGTCTATGCCGTCGGCATAGCCGACAGGTATAGTGGCTATAACCGTTCCTTCAGGGGAAATATGGCCGTAACGGCCATAACCTATGGTCCCGTCCTCGGGACCCAGGGTCTTGATCTGCAACACCTTGACCTTCAGCGAAGCCACAGGCGCAAGATGAACCCCGGGAAGGGAACTGATGCCGTAGATGCCTATGCCCAGACGGACCATGTCGAACTGATACTGCGGAAAACGTTCTATGCCCGCGGAATTCAGGATATGATACATAGGACGGTATCCCAGAGCCTGGGAAAGCCTGTCGGCTCCCGACTTGAAGAGGCCGATCTGGCCAAGGGTGAAATCATCGGAATCCGGGTCTTCGGAAGCGGCAAGATGCGAATACACTGACTTGACTTTTACCCACGGGCAGTCCTGAAGGAAATCGATCAGTTCCTGCAGTTCGCTTTCCATAAAACCCAACCGGTGCATGCCGGTATCGAGCTTGATATGGATGGGATAGTCCTTCACGCCGCGCCGTTCCAGAACTTCGCACAAGGCACGCAGCGTATAGAGATTGGGGATGCCCGGCTCCAGACGGTTGTCGAGGATCTCCTCGAAGAAATCCGTCCCGGCCGTAAGCACGAGGATGGGCAGGCTGATACCGGCCTGGCGCAGCTCGACGCCTTCGACAGGCAGCGCCACTGCCAGGTAATCGGCGCCGCAGCCCTGCATCATCGCCGCAAACTCCACCGCTCCGTGTCCATACGCATTGGCCTTCACCAGGACAAGCATCCTGGTGGAAGGCTCCAGACGGGAGCGGAAGTATCGGTAGTTCTCCTGGCAGGCCGGAAGGTTGAGTTCCAGCCGCGAGAAATCATTTTCCGGATGCGGCATCCCCGTTTCGTTTACACAACTTGCAAAATTACAAAAAACGCGAACAATGACAAAAGGTCAGATTTGAATAATAGGTGTGGATTTTGTATATTTGGGCTTGGATCAAAAACTGAAGAAATGAATATCTGGATCATAGTCATTGCCGTGATGGTGCTCAGCTTCATCATCCAGCAGACCCTGCAGAGCAGGTTCGCCAAATACTCGCAGATTCCCACTCCCGGCAGGATGACCGGCGCCGAGATCGCCCGCAAGATGCTTGAGGACAACGGTATCACGAACGTCAAGATCACCAGTATCCCCGGACAGTTGACCGACCACTTCAATCCCGAGACCATGACCGTCAACCTCAGCGAATCGGTTTACGGCCAGCGCAGTATCGCTGCCGCGGCCGTCGCCGCACACGAGTGCGGACACGTCCTGCAGCACGCCCAGGGCTATGCCCCGCTCAAGATGCGCAGCGCGCTCGTACCGGTCGTCAGCTTTGCCAACAAGACCGTACAGTGGATCATCCTTCTGGGAGTGCTCCTGATCAACATCACGCCTTCGCTGCTTTGGCTCGGAATCATCCTGTTCGGCGCTACCACCCTCTTCAGCATCATCACCCTTCCTGTCGAGGTGAACGCCAGCCAGAGAGCAGTTGCATGGCTCGAGAACTCGCGCATCACCGACAGCGAGACTACACCCATGGCCGCCGACGCTCTCAAATGGGCGGCATACACGTATTTCATAGCGGCCATCGGTTCGCTGGCCACTCTGCTCTATTATATCGGGATGGCCCGGAGAAACTAAAAAAGCGTAGGATGGTTCTCGTCCAGACCGGCGAGGATCCTCTCCATGATGGCCTGGCGGTAAAGCGCAGACTTCGCGGAAATCTTGAACTGGCGGCAATACTCATCTATGGCTGCCAGTTCTTTTTCGTTAAGATAGATGACCTGCCTGTGGGTACGTCTGAGAGATGCCCGCTGCTTGTCCAGGAAGTCGGGCGATACGGCCGGGGTTTTCTTGGTATTACGTTTCAAGGCTATGCAAGTATTGGTCAGTACATGCAAATATAACAAAAATATGGAAAGGATTCAATCTCAAAGGAATGAAATATACTTCCGCTGGACGGTACCCTTGCGGTCCATGCTCAGGGCAAACGGCAGGACCGAAAGGTCGAACAGGTCGAGGATCTCCGTCCCGTTCTCCTCGGGATTGACCAGCAGCACTCTCGCATGCGGTTCGGATTCGAATACCTTGCCTACCGCCTCCAGCTCGGCATCGCAGGTGGAGCAGCCGGGAGTGTGAAAGAGGACGTAGGAAGGACGCCCGCGCAGCCGGCGCAGACTGTACGTCCGCACTGCGGACAGATCCACAGGCGAAGGGGCTTTCATGAGCACTCCCCTTACCTTGGCTTTTGGTATCCTGGAGCCGACAGGTACACGTCCCAACAAGTCCGAGCATATCTCAGCAAGTCCGACTACGCGCTGCTGCTCGGCCGGCCACTTCCACATGGCTGGATCTCCGTCGATGTACAGCTTGATGAATGCCTGCAAAGCCAGCTTGGCCTCCTCTCCGGGAGTATCCATCAGATAATACAGCATATCGCCCAGCATATGCCTGCAAAGTGTGGAGTCGGAGCGTTCAAGGGCGCGGTCCTTGATATACTGCGCAGTCTCGAGGATATTGGCGGCACTGTGCCCTCCCCCGCCGAAAAGCGTGTCGAACAGCTCTTTGGAGGAGTCTTCTCCATACTCATAAGACTCCGGAAAAAGGGAAGGGAGCAACTTCGAAAGGGCTTCCGTATCGAGCGAGCGTCCCACGATGACACCGTCCCTGTCAACCAGCACCATCTGAGGAGTCTGGAGCACTCCGTAAAGCATCTGGAAACCGGACTCCAACTCCGGATCCCAGACATGGATGAGCTCCACGGAAGGAGTATCGAAATTCCATCTTGCAGCGATGTAATCCTCCCACTGCTCGCGGAAAACGCCGGTATAGATGGCGTAGAACTTGAGCGGGACATCGATATTGGGCAGGAAGCCGCTCAGTCTCAAGGTCTCCAGTTTGCATTTGGAGCATGAGGTGTCATAGAAGAAAAGGACGCAGACCTCGCCTTCGGCAGGAGCGCTCACGGGCTCCCCGCCCGGCGAGCGCAACTGGAGCTCCTGCGCGGGACTGCCGATCAGCGAACTGCGATGGAACTGCGCATAAACCTTGGCGTTCAGCAAGTCGATGTCACTGTACATCGACACCTTGCCCGGTTCGAACCAGTCGTCCACCATATGCACGGCCACGGCCTCGTCACCCATGACCTTGGAACCCAGGAAATGGTCGTATATGCGGATCGCGACATACTGCTTCACCAAAGGGTCGGTGCAGCTCTCGAGCATGAAATCGCATTCGGATATCTTGACCTGCACGGGCTCGCGCTCCAACGCGGCGAAATACTCGTCAAGCTTGGAGTCGAGCGCGGCTACAACGGCAGAGTCCAGGGGCACGGCATCCTGCGCCCGCATGTTCAAAGGCAGCAGGAAGGCGACCAGCAAGGATATGAAAGCCAGGCGTTTCATCGTCTAGACCTCGGGGAGGACCACCCCGTCCGAAAGGAACAGGCTCGTATCGCCCTTGTGCTTGAGGATGTCGCGTACGGCGGAAGAGGAGATATGCGCGAACTCCTGCGCGGTCGGGATGATGACCGTCTCTATCTCCGGCGCGATACGGCGGTTGGCGTCGGCGATGGCGCGCTCGTTCTCGAAGTCAAGCATATTGCGCACTCCTCTGACAATGTGCTTTATACCGAGCTGGCGGCAAGCATCGACGGTGAGACTGTCATACTTGATGATGCTCACTCCCTCAATGCCGTTTACGGCCTGACGGATGATGTCCAT
>CAMJHW010000041.1 GCA_946405645.1 uncultured Bacteroidales bacterium | reverse complement strand
TCAGGGATTACGGCTATACCGGAGTCGATGTGAGGGTCACTTTCAGCCCCGCTGTAGTCAAGACTCTGGACAGTCTGGGATTTGAGCACGCCTGCGCCATCGCGGACATCAATTATTCCCGCGGGGACCAGCCCGAAATGGAGGCACAGGCTCTGGCATTCATGGATACTTACGGCTATGACCGTCTGTTGCTGATTCCCGGCCTGATGCCTGCAGACGGATTGTCGCAGGAAGATAGGGAGGCCGTCAGACAGCGGATGTCCGCTTTTGCAGCGAAGGTCGCGGCAAAGGGCTACAGCGTGTTGATAGAGGACTTTGACAATCCCCGCTCCCTGTGCTACGGCGCCGAGAGAATGGATTCCATTCTGAGGGTCTCAAGTGACATCGGGGTTGTCTTCGATACCGGAAACTTCATCTTCGCTGGTGATGACACGATGACGCAGTTCGGGCATTTTCGGAAGCAGATTGGCCACGTGCATTTGAAAGACAGGACCGCTCCCTACGATATGACGTGCGTCCCTGCCGGAGATGGCTGCATCCCGATGGGGGAGATCATAGGAAAACTCAAGGAAAGCGGCTACGAAGGCTGGTATACGGTGGAGCAGTACGGTTCACGCAAGATGCTCGAGGACAGCCGTACTTCCTACGACAATGTCCTCTCCTTCCTTACCGCCGGAAAGTAAACTGAACCGGGCTGGAGCCTGGTCTTATTGTTTAGCCTTTCCGATTTCAATGAGCGCATCGTCTATATGGTATGTCTTTACGATATGGTCGATGCGGACTTTTTTATCGAAGGCTATAGTGATTTCAGGTTCGACCCTTTGGTCGAAATTCTCGAAGAAATACTGCGACCAGTTATCGTCCCTTTTTTGAGAGCACAGTATTTCGGTACCGTCGCCGAGAATGATGGAGGCAGTATTGCACTCGTCGATGGATTTACCATAAAGCATTACTCCATTCATAAGCTTTACGAATTCACCCGGTTTGATGACGGAAGTGACAGGTTCATGCCTGTCCGGCATTGGATAAGAAGTAATGAGGGTGACCGTCTCCTTCGTGTCATTATAGACTTCGCTCCATCCGCAGTATGCCAAGTCTATACTAATCCCCAACTTTCCTATCTCTTCAAGGGTATAAATCTTTTCATTGTCCTTCGTACAAGAGCAGAAAGCCATTGCCGCAAGTACGGCTAAGGTTACAAGTTTTTTCATAATAAAACAAGTTTAATCCTTATAATAGATGCAGTTAGCTGGAAAAACGTTGCATGCGGCCATTCCCGAGGGGTCGGGAACAGCGTGTGGCATTGAAGAGCGATAAGGATTTGCGACCTCTATAAACGAAAGAAGCACTTGCGTTTCCGTAAGTGCTTCTTTTGTCGCTCCCCCTCGGGGACTTGAACCCAGGACCCCCTGATTAACAGTCAGGTGCTCTAACCAACTGAGCTAAGGAGGAATGTTCCACATTCGTTTCCGAACGGGATTGCAAAGGTAAGACATTTTTTCAATCATTCAAATTTTTTTATCCTTTTTTTCTTACCTTTGTAATGCCTGGAAAGGCGTTTTAAGGTAATTTTCTATTAACCATGGATATAGACCTCCTGGCAAAGATGGTTGGGGAGTTGATCCTGGACAATGACGAGGTGTCACTGCCGGGTGTCGGTACTTTCGTCGCTGAAGTCGTACCCTCCACTTTTTCCGATAAAGGTTATACCATCAATCCTCCGTACCGGAGGCTTTCATTCCGCCAGCGCGAGTCATCGGACGGCCGGCTGGTCGCGCTTTATGCGCGATCCAACGGCGTCGACGAGCGCGTCGCCGCGTCGATCCTGGGGGCATATCTGGCAGAGTTGAAGGACACCCTGAAGTCCAGGAAGACCATCGTCTTCCCGGGACTAGGCCGCCTCAGGGCCACACGCGAGAACAATTTCTTCTTCATCCCCGATGAAGATCTCAATATCTATCCGGAAGGGTTCGGTCTCGAGCCGTTGTCCCTCAAGACTCATGTAGAGACAGAGGACGACGTGGAGGCGGCGGTGGCATCGCTCCATCAGATTTTCGACGAACCGGCACCGGCCGTCGAAGAGAATCCTGTTGCCGAAGAGAAACCGGCTGTAGAGGAAAAGCCGGTGATTGAGGAGATGCCCGTTGCTGAAGAAACGCCGGCGGTTGAAGAGGAGCCTGCTATCGAGGAGAAGAAGGTTGAGGAGATTGCGAAGGTCGTGGAGGTCCTGCCGGAGGCCGCTCCGCGCAAGGGACGCCGCTGGTGGATAGTCGCGGCGTCAGTCCTGGGAGCGGCAGTGCTGCTGCTGGCGTCATTTGCTGTACTGGCCCGCATCGCCCCGGATTTTGTCGATTCCATCCTATATACTCAAGAAGAGCTGGATATTATACGTCAGATATGATCGAGCTTGTATATCCCGTGGGCGCTCCCGCACCGATCCTTCAGCGTCAGTCCGAACTGTCCGACGTCTCCGCTTCGGAGATGGTCCCCATCGTGGACACGCATGGGGCCGTGCTGGGACAGGCTTCACGCGGATGGTGCCACGGGGGAGAGAAACCGCTCCATCCTGTCGTCCATCTCCATATCCTGAACCGTAGCTGCGAGCTGTACCTGCAGAAGCGCGCTATGACCAAGGACCTGCTTCCGGGGTACTGGGATACTGCGGTAGGCGGTCACGTAAGCTATGGCGAGAGTATAATCGAAGCCCTTTTCCGCGAAGCGGGGGAGGAACTGGGGTTCTATGATTTCAATCCGGTGTCAGTGACATCCTATGTGTTCGAGTCCCAGGTGGAGAAGGAGCTGGTCAACGTATTCGCCGCCGTAGGCAATTTCGAGCTGTTCCCGAACAAAGAAGAAGTGACGGAAGGCCGTTTCTGGCCTTTCCCCGATATAGAAGCCCATATGTCCCACGACGTATTCACCCCCAACTTCGAACAGGAGTTCCGGATGATACGCCAGACACTTGAATCGCTGTTGTGAGTTATGCCGGAGGTTGAGAAGTTCATAAATGACCAGTTGTCGGTATGGCCGGAAGTGTCCGCCCGTTTCCGCGGGCTGAAGTCCGCGTCTATGCGGCGGCTGGAGGCGGGAGGTCTGGAGGTCGTGCTCCAGCACAACCCCGCCCGAATGGCTTCCGCCGTCGCCGGCACTGATGCGGACGCCTTCAAGGACGCTCCCTGCTTCCTCTGCCGCGAGAACCTTCCTCCGGAACAGATGACCCTTCCCTTCGAAGGACGTAAGGGCCGCAAGTACCGCATACAGATCAATCCTTATCCCATATTCCCCCGCCATCTGGTAATCGCTTCCGAGCGTCACCTGCCCCAGTCCATCTGGCATCATTTCGTGGACATGCTGGACATGGCGCGTTCCCTCGCGGGCTATACTATATTCTATAATGGCCCCGGGAGCGGGGCTTCCGCTCCCGAGCATCTCCATTTCCAGACTTGCCCCAGGGGCATGCTGCCTTTGGAGAAGGCTGTAGACGGCCTTCTGGACCGCATCCGCGAGGAAGGCCTGGACGACGTCCATTACGACCTGGACGGCGACATGGAATACCTTACCCGCGTGCAGGAAGCAATAGTCTATCACTACAAGCATTTTATGCGTGGGGTGTTCGCCCTTCGCGGCCGTACTCCCAAGTCGGTGGGCAAGCTCTTCTACCGCTTGCTCGAAAGTGTTCCCTTGGCGGAAGGGGAGAAGGAACCGAAGTTCAACCTCTTCGTATGGCATGACGGAGCGGAGTACCGCGCCATCGTCGTGCTGCGCGAGAGGCATCGCACGCATCATTTTTACAGCGACGGCCCCGACCATCTTACGATGGCCCCGGGATGCGCCGACGTGGCGGGATGGCTCATCGTCCCCGACCCCGGCGATTATGCCAAACTCGACTCACGCCTGCTGGCAGGGCTGCTCGACGAAGCCGCCGTCCGCCCCGAGGCGGAACGCGACATCGTCTGGCGCCTCAAGCGCCGCCAGCGAAAGGTCGAAGTCGGTATAATGTCCGCGGAGGAGATCCGTTTCGAGATCATTTCCGACGGAGCCGGTCCGCAAACGGTGCGCTTCAAGGATGGCAAGATCGACTACGGCGGCGTGCTCTATGACGAACTAGTTTTCGAAGCGGTTACCCGATCGACCCTTTTCTCCGAGCCTTCCTTCATCCTTTACGGAGTGACCATCGGGGTTGATTTCCATTGGCAGAGGAAGCAGGACCAGACCTTCGCCGGTTCGCTCAAGTTCATAGTGGAGGACGGCAAGGTCACCGCGGTGAACCGCGTCGGCATCGAGGATTATCTCGTCAGCGTCATTTCCTCGGAAATGAAGGCCTCGGCATCGCTCGAGTTCCTGAAAGCCCATGCGGTCATATCCCGCTCGTGGGTGCTCTCGCAGATTGAGAACCGCTTGCGCGGGAATGACGGGGCGGGAGCAGTGAAACTGCCCCAGGCCCCCGGCGAGTTGATCCACTGGTGGGACCACGACGACCACAAGCTGTTCGACGTCTGCGCCGACGACCATTGCCAGCGCTATCAGGGCCTGACAAATGCAGTGGGGGAGAACGTCCGGAAAGCCGTGGACGAGACCTGGGGCCAGGTGTTGGAATATGACGGAAAGATTTGCGACGCGCGCTTCTCCAAGTGCTGCGGCGGAATGATGGAGCGTTTTTCCACTTGCTGGGAGGATCGCGACTATCCCTACCTGCAGGCGCTCCCGGACACTCCGGGAGAGGATCCTGCGGGACATTGTTTTTGCGACACCGCGGACGAGGCCATCCTCTCCCAGGTGCTCAACGACTATGACCTTGAGACCAAGGACTTCTACAGATGGGAAGTCCGGTACGGACGGGCCCCGCTCTCGGAGCTGGTCAGCCGCCGTACCGGCATCGTGTTCGGCGAGGTACGCGACCTTGTCCCCGTGGAACGGGGACCTTCAGGCCGCATCAGCCGCCTCAAGGTGGTGGGCTCCGCCCGCACCATGGTCATAGGAAAGGAATTGATGATAAGAAGGATGCTGTCCGAAAGCCACCTCAAGAGTTCTGCGTTCGATGTGGAATGGCAGGATGACGAGGTGATCCTGAGGGGCCGCGGCTGGGGCCACGGCGTTGGCCTCTGCCAGATCGGCGCGGCCGTGATGTCCTTCAAAGGTTATGGATACAAGGAAATACTGGGACATTATTATCCCGGTGCTGATTTGGAAAGGATATGAGCAATACACGCACTCCATGGCTCTGGGTCCCGACACTGTATCTGGTGGAGGGGCTTCCTTATGCCATCGTCAACACCATAGCGTTGGCGGTGTTCAAGGATATGGGCGTGGACAACGGTACGCTCGGCCCGCTCACCACTCTCATCAGCATTCCCTGGCTTATCAAGCCTCTCTGGAGTCCGTTCATGGACATCTTCCGCAGCAAGCGCTGGTGGATCCTCCTGACGCAGTTCACGATGACGGTCCTGCTGGCTCTGATAGCCTTCTGCCTGCCTTTCTGCACCATGACCATGCTGCTCATACTGTTCGTACTGGTGGCGTTTGCGTCAGCTACGCACGACATATCCGCCGACGGCTACTACATGCTTGCCCTCGACAGGCAGCGGCAGTCTTCGTTCGTGGGCATCCGCAATACTTTCTACCGCGGCGGCCTCGTCCTCGGACAGGGCCTGCTGGTCATGCTTGGAGGCTTACTCCAGAAGCGTTCCGGCGACATACCTCGCGCCTGGGGTACTGTTCTGCTGATTTCGGCAGTCCTGCTGGCGCTCATTGCAATCTACCATACTTTCAAACTTCCGAAAGCGGATGAAGACACCGACCGGCGTGACGCACGCTCCTCGGCGCAGATATGGGCAGAGTTCGCCGAGTCCTTCCGTTCCTTCTTCCTTAAGAAAGGCGTGTGGTGGGCTATTGCGTTCATGCTCTTGTTCCGCTTGCCGGAGGCATTGTCCCTGAATCTGTTATATCCGTTCTTCAAGGACGGGGCAGAGGTAGGGGGGCTGAATGCCGGAACGGAAATGTACGGTCTGGTTTACGGTACCTTCGGAGTCGTGGCTCTGCTTCTCGGCGGCATCCTCGGAGGCCTTTATGCATCACGCTATGGCTTGAGGAAGGCCATGTGGCCGATGGCCCTGTCCCTTGCCTTGCCTTGTGCCGTCTATCTGCTGATGGCCATATTCCGTCCGGCCAGCGTCTGGACGATAGGCTCGATGATCGTGCTGGACCAGTTCGGCTATGGGTTCGGCTTCACGGCTTACACGCTGTTCATGATGCAGTTCGTGGACGGTCCGTTGAAGACTTCGCATTATGCCATATGCACGGCCTTCATGTGGCTGTCGATGAAGCTCCCGGCCCTCGTGGCGGGCTACCTGCAGCAATGGCTCGGCTATGTCGGATTCTTCACGCTCGTGATGGTGTCCTGCCTTGGTACGTTCCTGGCAGCCGCCATCGCCCGCAACAAGATACTACTTTATACCAATAACCCCATAAACAAAAACTCTAAAAAGTTATGAAAAAATTATTGTTGCTCGCCGGAGTGCTGGCCCTGTTGGCCGGCTGCCGGACCCAGGAAAAGCTGAGCCCCGTCCTCACCATCGAAGGCGGCCAGGTTCAGGGCGTCTTGGCTGACAATGTCAAGGACGTGTTCGTGTTCCGCGGTATCCCTTATGCCGCACCCCCGATCAGGGAGAATCGCTGGAAAGCTCCCCAGCCGGTAGTTCCTTGGGATGGCGTGTATCTCGCCAAGCGCTTCGGCAACCCCAGTTATCAGCACATCCAGTACAAGGGTGGCTACTACACTGAGTGGGGATACGGCGACGAGGCCCCTTTCAGCGAGGACTGCCTTTATGTGAACGTGTGGACGAAGCAGCCGGGCAACACCGGAGCCAAGCTTCCTGTCGCACTCTGGATCCATGGCGGCGGCTACCGCGAAGGCTTCGGTACCGAGCCCGAGTTTGATGCCCAGGAGTGGGCAGGCAAGGACGTCGTCCTCGTCTCCATCAACTATCGTCTCGGTGTCTATGGCTTCATGGCCCATCCTCTCCTCTCCGCTGAAAGTCCCAACGGCGTCTCCGGAAACTATGGTATCCTCGACATGATCCAGGCCCTCAAGTGGATCCAGAAGAATGTCGAGCAGTTCGGCGGTGACCCGAACAACGTCATGATCTTCGGCCAGAGCGCCGGCGGCGGTGCTGTCCGCACCCTCTGCGAGTCTCCTCTCGCCCGCGGCCTCTTCCACAAGGCTGTCATCATGAGCGCCGGCGGCCTCACCGTTCCCAACGCCAATGCTGCAGCCGGCCGTGGCGGCCGCGGTGGCTTCCCTATGATGGGATTCCCCGGCGCACAGCCCGAGCCCAAGCTCGCTCCTTACAAGGCTCCCGTCGCTCCTGAAGGCCTGACCGCCTTCCAGCGTGCCGAGTTCAACAGCAAGGTCGTCCTCGACTGGGGTGGTTACAACACCCTCGAGAAGATGCGTGCTGCCGATACCGAGGTCATCCACTCCATCGGAGCCATCTATGCTTCCGCTACCGGCAACCGTGAGAGCCTCAGCGGCAGTCCTCTCGTGGACGGCTATGTTTCCAAGGAGAGCTTCGACGCCGCCGCCCTTGACGGCACCCTCGCCGATGTTCCTTACATGATCGGCTACACCATGAACGATATGGGCAATATGGCCGCCGGCGTCGTCGCATTCTGCGAGAACCGTCAGGAGAAGGGCAACAAGGCCTGGGCTTACGAGTTCGCCCGTCCGCTCCCGGACGACGGTTCCCACCCCGAGGTCACTGTCCGCCTGAAGGGCGCCTTCCACTCCTCCGATCTCTGGTATGTCTTCAAGTCCCTCCAGCATGGCTGGCGTCCTTGGACCCAGGGCGACTGGGATCTCTCCGAGAAGATGCTTACCGCCTGGACCAACTTCGCAAAGTACAGCGATCCTAACGGCCCTAACGGAGGCGAGTGGACTCCCTGCACCAAGGAGAACAACAACTTCATGATCTTCAAGCTCGACGCCAACGATGCCGAGGCTTCCGAGATGGGTCAGCCCGTCACCGAGCTCGGTTACTAATCGTCGCTATCAAGCATTGATGTAATGAAAAGGCTGACCTTTGGCCTGGCCGTACTTCTTATAGCCCTGGGCGCTTGCGCCCGGGGCGTTTCGAGCACACCCCCTCCGGCTCCGGAGGACTCCCGGGAAGTGATCCCGGGAGTAGAGGTGCTCGAACGTTCCGGCTTCGAATGTCTCCGAGGCAAGAAGGTTGGCCTGCTCACCAATCCAAGCGGTATCGACCGTAACCTCAGGTCTACGGTCGATATCCTTTTCGCCGCCCCCGACGTCGAGCTCAAGGTACTGTTTGCACCGGAGCACGGCGTCCGCGGCGACGTATATGCCGGCGGCAAACTCAGCGACTCTGTCGACGAGGCCACCGGCCTCCCCGTACGTTCGCTCTACGGCAGCACGCGCACGCCCACTGCCGAGATGCTCAAGGGGCTGGACGCCGTGGTGTACGACATACAGGATGTCGGCACCAGGTCATATACGTTCATCAGTTCGCTCGGCCTGCTGATGCGCGCCTGCGCCGAGCAGGGGGTCGAGGTCGTCGTCCTCGACCGCCCCAATCCGCTCGGCGGGCTCAAGGTCGAGGGCTGTCCGGTCGAGGACGGGTACTATTCCTTCATCAGCCAGTTCCATATCCCCTATGTCTATGGACTGACGGTAGGGGAGCTTGCGACACTGATCAACGAAGAGGGACTTAACCGCGGAGAGAATGGCAAGCTCCCGCACGTGAGATGCAAGCTCACCGTAGTCCCGATGGAAGGATGGCACCGGAACATGACCTTTATGGATACCGGTCTGCCGTGGGTGCTCCCGTCGCCCAACATCCCGTATCCCCAGAGCGCGCAGGGATACCCTGCCGCCGGGATACTCGGCGAGTTGGGCTTCGTGAACATAGGTGTCGGCTATACGCTCCCGTTCGGCTGCTTCGCCGCCGAATGGATCGACGCCGACGCGCTTAAGTCGCGGCTCGATTCGTATGATGTTCCGGGAGTCTCGTTCCGGACCATTCACTACAAGCCGACATCCGGATCCGACTCCGGAAAGCTTCTCCACGGAGTACAATATTACTTCACGGACTATGAAAAAGCGGAATTGACGATGGTGCAGTTTTATGTCCTGCAGGCCCTCCACGAGCTGTTTCCGGGGCGCAATCCATTCGTACAAGGCAAGATTTCCACCTTCGACCGCGTTTGTGGTACGGATTGTGCAAGGGTGGCTTTTGAGAAGAGCTTCAAAGCCCAGGACTTGAGAACCGTATGGTTCGAAAACACCGAAGCTTTCAAGGATCTTTCGAAAAAGTACTATATGTACGAATGATTAACTAACCATTAAAATTTAGAGCCATGAGAACCACATTCAAAATCGCACTTGCCAGCGTCCTGGTTTTCACCCTCGCCGCTGCAGCGCCTGAGCTCAACGCCCAGGCAAGACGTAGCACCACTACGACTTCCACTTCCAGCTCTTCCGATAACAAGTCCAACGCCACCGCCAGCAGAAGCGCCGCTTCTTCCAGCTCCGCTGCTTCCAGAAGCACTGCCACTGCTACGCGTAGCGCAGGTACTACCACCAATCGCCAGAGCACTTCCACTGCCGCGCCTGCCCGTCAGAGCAGCACGGCCACGAGGAATACAGCAGCCCCTTCGGGCAGCACTTCCACCCAGGTCCGCCGCAGCACCACTACCGGAAGCAATTCCAGCAGCCAGGTTAACCGCGGTACGACCGGCAACAACACCGGGTCCCAGGTGAACCGCAACACCAACGGCAATACCGGCAACACCGGTACCGCCGCCCGTCGCAGCACCGGCACCACCGCTTCCGAGAGCACTGCCGCAAGGCAGGCGACCGGAGCCACCCGCTCCGCGGGCAATGCCGCTGCCACCAACGAGACTCCTTCCAGAAGGGCGACGACCACTGCCCGCTCCGCCAACACCGGTGCGGCTACCGCCCCCACTGCTCAGAACGGCACTCCCGTCAGGACCGTTCGCTCCACCACCAATGCGACGACCAGCACTGGCCTGACCTCCGCTCCGGAGGCCTCCGCAGCCAGAGCGAACGTCACCCGCGGAGGAGCTGCCTCCAACAACAGAGGCGCCGTTCCCAATGTCAACTATTCCACCGGCCGCGAAGATCGCGGCGGCATCCGGATGGATGACGGCAGGAATCTGAACCGCATCCCTCCCCGTGAGCGTGATTTCATCATCTACGACAGGCCCGGAGCCTTCTACGGACACGATCCTCACTTCTTCGGATACAGGGTGCAGGCCCTTCCTCCGAGATACCGCAGGATCTCCCACTGGGGCAGGGACTACTACTTCTACAACAATGTCTATTACCTCCGCTACGGCAACTGGTACGTGATCACACGTCCTCCCTTCGGAGTGATGATCGACATCGCACTGCGCGACATGGCTTTCGCTTCCGTGAGGTTCTCGTACTACCACAATGTATATCGCACGTTCGATATCATCGACAGTAACTACAGGACCATCCTGGAGCAGAACCGGGAGATCGCCCGGAACAACGCCCTGCTCGCAACGCAGAATTCGGCGCTTGCGCTGAACTCCAACAGAGCCCTCTCGGCCTATGAGATCGCTTCCGCCCTCGGACTTGTCCAGAGCTTCGCGAACATCAACACCGAGTACTTCTATGAGGACGGCGTCTTCTACGTCGCCACCAAGAGGAACCGCTACGAGGTCATCGTACCTCCTGCAGGAGCTCTGGTCAACGAACTTCCGGATGACTACGACACGATCGTACTCAACGGAGTCGAGTACTACAAGGTCGATGACACCGTCTATCGTCTGGTACTCGTCGACGGCATCCCCGCCCTCGAGGTCCTCGGACAGATGTACG
>CAMJHW010000040.1 GCA_946405645.1 uncultured Bacteroidales bacterium | reverse complement strand
TCGGCTACGGCGAAGCCTCGATGCCGCCGTACCTCGGCCACACGGTCGAGAGCGTGTGCGCCTTCCTTCAGAAGGTGAATCTGGAGCAGTTCAGCGATCCTTTCCAGATGGAAGACATCCTGGCATACGTGGATGGCCTGTCCGAAGGTGACGCCCCGGCCAAGGCGGCCATAGACATAGCCCTCCACGACCTTGTGGGAAAGCTCATAGGCCAGCCGTGGTGGCGCCTGTGGGGCCTCGATGCGGCCAAGGCGCCGAGCACGACATTCACCATAGGCATAGATACTCCTGATGTGGTCAGAGAAAAGACGCTGGAGTGCGCCGACCGTTTCAACATCCTCAAAGTCAAGGTGGGACTGGACTCGGACGAAGAGATGATCAGCACGATCCGTTCGGTGACCGACCTGCCGCTGGCGGTCGATGCCAACCAGGGTTGGAAGGACCGCCGGAAGGCTCTCGACGAGATCTTCTGGCTGAAGGAGCAGGGCGTGATGATGGTGGAGCAGCCGATGGCCATAGACAAGCTGGACGACATCGCCTGGATTACCGAAAACAGCCCGCTGCCTATCTTTGCCGACGAGAGCATCCAGCGCCTGCGCGACATCCCCGGCATCAAGGGCGCTTTCACCGGCATCAACATCAAGCTGATGAAATGCACCGGCATGCGTGAAGCCTGGAAAATGCTCAACTACGCCCGCGCCGAAGGCATGCGAGTGATGATTGGCTGCATGACCGAGACATCCTGCGCCTGCACGGCTGCAGCGCATCTCTCTCCAGCCGTCGATTTCGCCGACCTCGACGGCAATCTCCTGATATCCAACGACCGCTTCACGGGAATGACAGTCCGGGACGGCCGGATGGTACTCCCGGACCGTCCCGGACTGGGACTGATCAAGTTGTAAGGGTTATTCCGAAGGATTGGAGGGTGTCTCTCCTTCAATGATGCGGTCGCTCCTGAAAGGAGGAACCGCCAGGCCGTTGCCACCGGTAAGGTTGCCGGGGCGGAAATTGCGGAATGCATACCTTACGGCAACCGGATGCTCTACCTCCGGACTGCTGACGACTATGGTGTAGCGCATGTTCATTACGCGCCCGGTGGCAGGATGGAAGACCAGGTCGGGGCCGCATACTTCCAGGCCCTCGATGCTGTCGAACAGGTTGAATCCTCCCGACTCGCGGACATTCTTGAAAGTCAGGGTAGCCTCATTCCCCTTTACCGTCATGCCGGTAAATTCGGGTGCTATACCGGGGAATACCGTACGCCCATATGTGTGGTTGAGCACCATATAGCTCAGGCGCTGGCCAACCTCACGCTTCTTGGCGGGATGGATCTGGTAAGTCTCGAAAGGGTAGACCAGGTCGGCGGTGCTGATAATCCAGCAGTTCTCAGTCTCACGGGCAGCCTTGTGTTGCTGCTCGCGGAGGATGGAATCCTCCAGGCCGTCGGGATTGTTATTCTCGGCATATGGAGCTATCTCCACCTGATACACCGGAAGTTCGGGAGACCCGTTCTCCCGACGCCATAGATTGATGAGCGTGCCCATCCTGTCGGCATAGGCCAGAGGGTCCATATTGACATTGCTCTCGCCTTGATACCAGATGACGCCGCGGAAAGTATAGTTCCTGACCGGCGCCCACTGCCCGTAATACATGATGGTGGGACGGCTCATCGACATCCAGATCTGCTTGCAGGCAAGGGAGTCCGAAGGCACGCCGGGATACTCGGATACGATCTCCTTAGGAAGCCATCCTTCTACACGGCTGCCACCCCAGGCATTGTTGATGATGCCGACAGGGACGTCGAGTACCTCGTTGAGATTCTTGGCGAAGAACCAGGCCGCGGCACCGAAACCGGGAGCATTGTCCGGGCAACTTTCCTTCCAAGGAGCATCGACCGTCTCCCTCGGAGAATAGGCCTCGGTCTTGGGCAGCGTGGAGAAGCGGATGCGGCCGCGGTAGCGGCCCGACTCCGCGATCTCCTGCATTGCGCCCTCGACCGGACAATTGTCGAAGCCGCGCAGCGGCATCTCCATATTGCTCTGGCCGCTGCCGAGCCATACTTCTCCGATCAGGACATGCTCGAGCACAACCTTCTCGCTGCCGCAGGTCAGGGTGACAGTCTCCTCCTTGTAGCTTCCGGCCGGAGTATTGACCTCAAGCTTCCAGGCTCCCTTGGAGTCGGCCCTTGCGGTATATGAGGCGTTGTCCCACGATGTGTTGACCGTCACGGTAGCACCGGGATCTGCCCAGCCCCAGAGCCGCGCCTGCGTCTGCTGCTGCAGGACCATATAGTCGCTAATCTGCGAAGGAAGGCGTATCCCCGCCATTGCGGCGGTCGCCACTGAAAGCAATGCGAAGATTAAAAGCAGTCTTTTCATATCACTATCTTATTTGTCAATTTTGAACAAGGATGAAACGGGCCTTCTTCCAGTTGCCGAAACCCAGGTCAGAGGCCTTGATCTCGAAACGTAGTGTCCGTTGCGGGTCAAGGGGGACCTGCAGCAGCGTGACATACCCTTCGGGAGCGTCGCCGAGCATACTGAGGCCGCCGAAAGCGCCGTCGCAGGCCGAAAAGACCAGGGCGACGGCCTTCCGGGCCAGCGGCTCATCATCTTCGTCCACCTGGACCATGCTCTTGAAAGTCTCCATATTCACAGTCTTGGAGAACTTCACCAAAGAATGCCCCTTCGGCCATTCTCCAGCCTCGTGGCATACACCGGTATCGTATCCAAGCAGATCGTCGATGTCCGCGAAGAAGTAGAACATCCCTTCGTGCGGAAGGATGCCTTCAGTATCGAGCGGAGCTATGTCGTAGCAGTCCACCTGACAGAGAAAAGTCAAGGGACGCCCGCCCAGCATGGGATATTCCATGTCGGCGGGCATGTCGGGATCGCCCCAGAATTTGCTTTCGCAGAAAAGATTGCGGTTCTTCTCTACAAGGTCCAGACGGATGGCCATACGCTATTCGGACTTGGGTTCAAGGAAATGCTTCACGTGCATCCAGCTGTAGAAGGCTTCAAGCCAACTGCCACTTTTGAGATTGCGGTCGGGTTTGCTGCCGCCGCCACCAAACAGGCCACCGGTCTCTTCGCCATATATATGCATCTCGGCATCGACTCCGGCTTTCTTCCATTCCATAAAGAGGGCAAGGCACCCTGCTGCCACATTGGGATGGTCGGCATGCACGGCTATGAACAACGGAGGGAAATCAGGCTCCACATACATATCTTCGAGAGCAGGACCATAGACAGAGACCACGAAGGAAGGACGGTTTTCGGCAGAGGCGCGAAGGAGACCGGCCAGCTCAACTCCGCCGCCGGCCGAGAATCCCATCACGCCTATGCGCGCCGGATCGAGGCCCCATTCGGCGGAATGCTCCCTGACAAGGGCAAGCGCATTGTTGCAGTCCGCGGCAGCCGCTGCTATGCTCGGGTCTTCAACCCCGGGCTGAGGCGTGCCGGGATTGGCATTCGCGTGCTCCAGTACACCAAAGCCGGTTATCTTCGAAAAGTCACGGGCGGGAGTCGCAGGTCTCGGAGCAGACGGCCTCGGGGCG
The DNA here is from genome assembly GCA_946405645.1 of uncultured Bacteroidales bacterium. The sequence goes on along the minus strand of CAMJHW010000040.1, from coordinate 7,660 downwards.
GCTTCTCCGGGTTGGGCGCTGACGGGCGGTGTGGTCGGACGGCGGAACGACTGCATAATGCGGGTACGATATTTTACTCCTACAGCGGCTATGCCGCGCTCGTTCAGCCAGTTGGCCATCTCGATGAAATCGCTCTCCCACGAAAGGGACATAAGGCCGCCGCCCGGGAAAAGCAGCACGGCGGAGCCGTTGGCCTTGTCCGGATCGGCAAGGCTGACAGTCACTGACGGGTACTTGACTGCGGAATAGTTGTTGACTTCACCGAACGGGTTCCTTGAGATGTTCTCGTCCCCCGTAGCATCTCCGTGAGGAAGGTCGAAAGTATAGCGCTTGTTGAAATTGCGGGCATGGATGGTCCACTTGCCCATGCCTTCGGGGACCTGGCAGTAGCGGAACACCTTCTCGCCGTCGCCACGGCCACGGATCTGCCACTCGATCCAGAGGAGAGCCATTTCGGCGAACTCGCCTCCATTGGCATCCCTGTATGTTCCGCCGTGTCCGACCGGCAGATTGGCAATGGCCACAGGGACCTTGTCGATCTTCTGGAAGTCATCTATCGCCTGGGCGTAAGCGATATCGGACTCGCCGCCGATAATGTAGGCTATAGGAACGGTCAGGCGGTCAAGCGCCGCCTTCTCCACGACGAAAGTCTGCTCGAAAGTACCGGAATTGAGGGGAACTACGGTGCGCACCCTCTCATCGCCGGCCGTGCCCATAATGATGGCCTGAAGGCCACCACAGGACTGTCCCATGGCAATGGCGCAAGAAGCATTGACGGTACCGAAATACTCGCTTCCGGGATTATGGCTCTCGGCCTCGAACCAGTCGAGCTTGGCAAGGATTTCCAGAGCATCGGCGGACTGGGCGGGATTGTTCGCAGGTGCTCCCATCGCCGGAGCGCCCTGCCGGGGCCTGGGCGCAGGCGCACCCTGCGGCCTCTCGCCGGCAGGAGGGGTCGCCACCGGAACCGGACGGCCTCCTGTCATCGGCATCTGCTCGCGCCACACTCCGTTGGAGATGATTATATATCCATGGGAGGCTATCTTAGTAAGGAAACTGTAGAAACCGGTGGAACTGTGGGCGCAGCCTCCGTTTCCGAAAAGGATGACGGGAAGCGGTCCCTCCACGGAAGCGGCAGACTTCAAATCTTCAGGACGGAAGATGGAAAAACCCGGAAGCGCATCGTCCTCGACGATGACGGCCTTGTAAGGACCGTTGCCGCCGCCGTCCACACGGGTGGACTTGGCAGTACGGGCTCCCGAAGGCAATGCCGCAACGAGCATTGCGGCCACTGACAACAAGACAGAAAAAGTATGTTTCATATGGATAGGATATTATTCCGTAATCTGTTGGGGTGCCTGTTCGGACAGCTGCTTGCGGAACTCAGGGAAGGTGAGATAATCGCCCTCGGGACGTCCCTCCATGGTGACAATGCTCAATCCGGGGCGGCCGACCAGCATTTTCAACATGTCAGTCACTTGCTGTGAAATCATCGGAGAGAGCCACTCGAACTCGGCGATCTTTCGGTCGTCGATCTCCTTCTCCAGACCGTCACGAAGCTCCTTGCACATCTTTGCGGTGTACGCCTTTGCGGCAGGGTTGCTGGCGGAGACGAAACTACGCCCCAAAATGGAACGCGCCGCGTAGCTGTTTGCAATCTCCCAACTCAGCTGCTTCTTCGAAAAGGAGATCAGTCCGGGGTGGAAGTTGGCGAGGTACAGAGTATTGTTCTCCGTGTCATAGCGGAACCCCACTTCCTCGAGCTTGATGCCATACTCGGCACAGATATCCGCCCTCAAAGCGCCGTTGAAAGTCAGGCCGGCGTCTTCGTCTTCGCGGATGAAAGTGCGGACGAAGGAAGAATCGATATTCATCACCGCCAGGTGCAGGATGGGCGAAAGCTCCACGACGTTGAGCGGAGAACGGCCTTTCTCCTCCAGCTCGCGGTAAAGTCCCGCAATCTGCTTCTTGAGGCTGGTCACCTCCTCCTCGAGGGCCTTGCCCTTTCGCTCCGAGCGCTTGAGGTCCTCGCGACCGTTCTTGATGAAGGCCTTCCATACAAGGAAAGAAAGGAGGGCTGCGAAAAACAGTATCAACCCGATCCAAAGCGTCTCGCGGTGGAAGACCAGCCTCAGGATGACCAGCGCCACAAGGACAGCCGCAACTATGATGAGATATTTCTTGAACTTTTTCATAACAATCGGTTCACATCATACAAATATAACAAATCCACCAGAAAGGGAAGCCGACCCGGTTCAGTTTTTACCGCATCATCACGCCAAAATGCCACAAAAGTCCCGATTCTGCCAAACATAGCCCCATTTCACCCCTGCAACCGCCCCACAATGCATATACAAAGTATATTTGCCGACGAATATTTCAAAAATCAGCAACAATGATCAGAATCGACAATTTCATCAAGCTGTTCGAGGGCGCAGTACGAGAGAACTGGGAGCGCCCCGCACTCAGCGACTGGCGCAAATCCACCATCACTTACGGACAGCTCGCAGAGCGAATCGAAACCCTTGACCTGGTCTGGAAGAAGGCAGGTCTGAAACGCGGGGACAAGATAGCCATCAATGCCCGCCCCTGTGCCATGGGAGCTTCATTGTATTACACTGCCGTGAGCAAAGGTTATATAGCGGTAGAACTCTATAACGCATTTACCCCTTCCGATACCCAGAAGCTCGTCAACCACTCCGACAGCAAGATCCTCTATACCGAGAAGCGCACCTTCGATGCGATGGACTTTGAGCAGATGCCCCAGGTTCTCTGCGTTATCGACTGCATCTCCGGAGAGATCCTTGCCAGCCGCGACGGCGTAGACGGAATCTATGCCTCCGGCCCGCAGCTCCTCGCCGAGAAGTATCCCGAAGGCATGAAGCCTTCCGACTTCAGCGTCATGGACGTCGAACTCGACGATATTTGCGCCATACTTTATACCTCCGGTTCTACGGGCAACCCGAAGGGCGTGATGCTGACCTACCGCAACGATACCGCCAACGTCCAGGCCATCACTCCCGGTTTCCCTTTCCACAGGGGAGGAAACTACCTGAGCCTTCTGCCGCACGCCCACAGCTTCGGCCTTATGTGCGACGTGGTGATCCCGCTTACCATCGGCATGCATGTTACCGTGCTGGGAGTCCCTCCCATCCCCATGAACGTGCAGCAGGCGTTGATGGATGTCAAGCCCAATATCTTCTACGGTGTTCCGCTCATCTTCGTCAAATTTGCGGAGTACGTGCTCGGCTCGGACATCAACTCTCCGGAAGGAAAGGCGAAGCTGGCCGATTACGAGAACAATCCCGAATACTGCCAGATGCTGCATGACAAGCTCATGGCGGCAATGGGAGGCAATATCGAAGTCTTCGCCACCGGCGGTTCGGCCATCCCTTCGGAGGTGGAATCCCTGTTCGTGTACAAACTGAAAGTGCCGTTCATTACCGGCTACGGCCTTACCGAACTTGCCCCTATCGTTTCTTATGGAAGGCTGGGCAAGTATGTGCCCAAGTCCTGTGGCGAATACATTCCCGAAGTGATGGAACTCCGCATCGACTCTCCTGACCCCGAGCATATCGCAGGCGAGCTGTACGTCAAAGGCGACGTCGTGTTCTGCGGTTATTACAAGAATCCCGAGGCTACCGCAGAGGTCCTCAAGGACGGATGGTTCCGCACCGGTGACATCGGCACTGTGGACAAGGACAACAACGTTTTCCTGCTCGGCAGGTCCAAGAACATGATCCTTACCGAAAACGGACAGAACGTCTATCCTGAAGAGATAGAGGTCGTCCTCAACGAATTTCCCTATGTTGCGGAGTCCATCGTCCTCCAGCGCGACCACAAGATCATAGCCCTGATAGTCCCGAACATGGATGCGCTCGACAAGGCCGGCCTCGGAGCCGACGGCCTGGACGCAGTCATGAGACAGAATATCGTCGCACTGGACAGCAAGCTTCCCGCATATTCTGCGGTTAACGATTACGAGCTCCGCTTCGAACCGTTCTCCAAGACTCCGAAGGGGAGCATCCGCCGCTTCATGTACAAATAGTTCTTCTAAACGAGAATAATTAGTATCTTTATCAGATAATTCTGATATATGGAAAGAGAAGAACTGAAAATATATATGGCCCACCGCGAGCCTATGCTCCTGGTGGACAGGTCCGAAATGGTGGAGGAGAACCACGTTGTCTCCGAATACACGATTACGGGCAAAGAAGAATTCGTCAACGGTCACTTCCCGGGCAATCCGATTGTCCCGGGAGTGATCCTTTGCGAAATCATGGCCCAGTGCAGCATCCTTCTTATGAAGGACGAACTGGAAGGAAAGTTGCCCTTGTACGCAGGGCTCGACAAGATTCGCTTCAAGAGGGTTGTCAAACCCGGTGATAAGGTCGTCGTGAACGCAAGCCTGAAAGTCAAGCGCAGCACAGTCATCGTAGTAGATGCAGTGGCTACTGTCGAGGGACAGCTCGCCTGCAAGGGCGACCTCTCATTCTATCTCGTACCAAAGGAATAAATTATGGCACACCAACTTCTGAAAGGCCGCAAGGGCCTCATATTCGGAGCATTGAACGACAAGTCCATCGCCTGGAAAGTCGCTGAACTCGCCGTGGCCGAAGGCGCTGAGATCGTCCTTACCAATACTCCCGTATCCATCCGCCTGGGCGAGATCAACCGTCTGGCGGAGCAGTGCGGCACTGTCGTCATCCCAGCCGACGCCACCTCCGTGATGGATCTCGAGGCTCTCGTGGACGGTACCATGGAACATTTCGGCGGAAAGTTCGACTTCGTCCTCCATGCCGTGGCCATGTCCCCCAACATTCGGAAAGGCCGTCCCTATACGGACGTCAACTATGATTTCTTCCAGAAAACCGTGGACATTTCCGCAATGTCGTTCCACAAGCTCCTTCAGACACTCTACAAGAAGGACGCCCTGAACGAATGGGGCTCAGTGGTGGCATTGAGTTACATAGCGGCCGACCGCGCCATGCCCGGCTACAACGACATGGCCGACGCAAAGGCCATGCTCCAGTCCATCACCCGCAACTTCGGCCTGATCTACGGCCGTGAGAAGCACGTCCGCATCAATACCGTCTCCCAGTCGCCGACCATGACCACGGCAGGACAGGGCATCGACGGCATGACCGAAATGGTCGGATACGCCGACCGCATTTCCCCGCTGGGCAATGCCACTGCAGAGGATTGCGCCGGTTACGTGATCACCCTCTTCTCGGACCTCACCCGCAAGGTCACGATGCAGAACCTGTACCACGACGGAGGGTACTCATCCCTGCTTCCCGTCATGGAATAGACCATGAAAACGGGGTCGGTACTGGCAGTCATTCTGTTTTATTTCCTCGCACTCTTCATCGTCAGCGCAGTTACTGCGGGACGAAGGAAGGAGGTGCGGGGAAAGGCTTTTTTTGACGGCGGACGCAAGTCTCCCTGGTGGATAGTCGCCATCTCCATGGTGGGAACTTCCATCTCGGGCGTGACCTTCGTGTCGGTGCCGGGTATGGTCGAAGCCTCACTGTTCTCATACCTTCAGATGGTGCTGGGCTTCATCGCCGGCTACGTCGTCATCGCTTACGTCCTGCTGCCGCTCTACTACCGGCTGGACATGACCAGCATCTACGGCTATCTGGAAGGGCGCTTCGGACCCCGCAGCCGTCTATCCTGGTCCGTACTCTTCCTGGTGTCGAAATACCTCGGCTGCGGAGTCAGGATGTACCTTACCGCATCCATACTCCAACTGATACTGTTCGATGCGCTCGGAGTACCGTTCTGGGCCAATGTGGCCGTGACGATGCTCGTAGTCTGGGGCTATACCTTCCGTGGCGGCGTCAAGACGCTGGTCTGGGCGGACATGCTCCAAACCTTGGCCATGATTGGCACGGTCATACTTTGCATCTGGCTGATTGCCAAACAGATGGGATTCAGTTTCGGGAGCATGTGCGCAGCCATCAAGGACAGTCCGATGTCACGCACCTGGTTCTTTGACGACATAAACGACAAACGGTTTTTCTGGAAACAGTTCCTGGCCGGTCTTTTCACCACCGTGGCGATGACCGGCCTCGACCAGGACATGATGCAGAAGAACCTGTCCTGCAGGAATCTGCGCGAAGCGCGCAAGAACGTACTCTCCTACGGAGCGGCATTCCTGCCGGTGAACCTGCTGTTCCTCGCCTTGGGCGTGCTCCTGTATATGATGAAGGCCTCGCTGCAGCTCGATATCCCGGTAGCGGACAATCTTTTCCCGACCATTGCTACGCAATACATGCCGCCGGTGGTTGGAGTGTTGTTCGTGCTGGGACTTGTCGCGGCGGGCTTCAGCAGCAGCGGCTCGGCCCTCACGGCCCTCACGTCCTCAATGACGCTGGACATACTCAAGGCCGACCGCCGCGACGGGGGGCGGAAGCTGGACCATGTCCGCTTCCGCATGCACATCCTCAACGCAGTGCTCATGGGCGTCATCATCTGCGCTTTCCGCTGGGTTGGCAGCCAAAGCGTCATCAATGCCGTCTATACGATAGCCGGATACACATACGGGCCGCTCCTTGGCCTGTTCATATACGGAATCGTGTCGCGGAGGAATGTCCGCGACACGATCGTACCGTTCATTTGCGGCGTATCGCCGCTCATTACTTATGTCTTGGCGATGAACAGCGAGCGCTGGTTCGGCGGCTACCAGATGGGCTTCGAGAACCTTCTGGTCAACGCCGCCATCACCATGCTCCTGCTGTTCGCGACCTCCCCTACTGGTTCAGCGCGTCGGCGCTCTTGATGAACTTCGCCAGATCTTCGTCCGAGACGTGATAATTCTGCATCTCGCCGGAGAAATACTGGTCGTATGCGGCCATGTCTACGAAACCGTGGCCTGAAAGGTTGAAGAGGATGGTCTTCTGCTCGCCGGTCTCCTTGCATTTGAGAGCCTCATTGATGGTAGCGGCGATGGCGTGGCAGGACTCCGGTGCGGGGATGATACCTTCGGTGCGGGCGAAGAGGACGCCGGCGGCGAAGGAATCCTTCTGCTCGATATCGACGGCCTCCATCAGGCCGTCCTTCATCAGCTGGCTGAGGATGACGCCGGCTCCGTGATAGCGGAGACCTCCGGCATGGATCGAGGCGGGCTTGAAGGTGTGGCCGAGGGTGTACATCGGGAGGAGCGGAGTCATACCGGCCTCGTCGCCGAAGTCATACTCGAACTTGCCGCGGGTGAGTTTCGGGCAGGAGAAAGGCTCGGCCGCGATGAAGCGGGTCTTCTTGCCGTCCTGGATGTTGTGGCGCATGAACGGATAGGCGATGCCGGAGAAGTTGGAGCCGCCGCCGAAGCAGGCGATGACGATGTCCGGATACTCTCCGGCCAGTTCCATCTGCTTCTCGGCCTCGAGGCCGATAATGGTCTGGTGCAGACAGACGTGGTTCAGCACGGAGCCAAGGGCATACTTGCAGTTAGGGGTAGTCACTGCAAGCTCGATAGCCTCGGAGATGGCGCAGCCCAGGGAGCCCTGGTCGTTGGGGTTACGGGTAATGATATCCTTTCCGGCGCGGGTGGACATGGACGGGGAAGGAGTGATGGCCGCACCGAAAGTCTGCATGATGCTGCGGCGGTAAGGCTTCTGCTCATAGCTGACCTTGACCATGTAGACGGCGCAGTCGA
>CAMJHW010000039.1 GCA_946405645.1 uncultured Bacteroidales bacterium | reverse complement strand
CTGAATCCCGACACCAACAATTTCGACGGTTCCTACATCCAGACCCCCTCCTGGGGCGGCAGGGTCAACAAACCCGCTTTCCGCTTCGACTCCTGGAGAGTGCCAATGAACATCGCCTTGGATTACTCCTGGGCCTGCGCCGACCGTGAATGGCAGACCAACTACGCCAACACCATCCAGGCGTTCTTCTACTCCAAGGGCATCGACGACTTCGCCGACCAGTATAACGTAGACGGCACCGATGTCGAGTTCGCGATGCCGGCGGGCATGGGTCCTTACCAGGGACGCGGCACACGCCACTCGGTGGGCCTCGTGGCCACCACAGCCGCGGTCTCCCTCGCCGCCGACAACGAGATCTCGCGCGAGTTCGTCCAGCGCCTCTGGGACTCCAAGAACGAGCCCTATGCCGACGGCTACTTCGACGCCTACTATGACGGCATCCTCCGCCTCTTCGCATTCATGCACCTGAGCGGCCACTACCGCGTCATCGAACCCGCCAAATAGTCCGGGGACACAAGTATAAAGAAAAGGCCGCGGGGTTTCCCGCGGCCTTTTCATTTATCCATAACCTCACTTGAAGACGGTCTCTACTATAAGTTCGAGGTATTTGCGGTCAGTGTCGTCAAAGGTGGCGAGTTCGCGGCTGTCGATGTCGAGGACAGCGGCGACGCGGCCGCCGCGCCAGACCGGGACCACGATCTCGCTGCGGCTCTCCGAGCTGCAGGCGATGTGGCCCGGGAACTCCTCTACGTCGGGGACGACGACGATCTCGCCCCGCTGCCACGCAGTGCCGCAGACTCCGCGGCCGTACGGGATGTGGATGCAGGCTACCGGACCCTGGAAAGGACCAAGCACCAGTTCATCTCCTGCCACCCTGTAGAAGCCGGTCCACCAGAACCCGAAAGCGCGATGCAGCAGCGCCGAGAGGTTGGCCATGCAGGCCACCTCGTCGGTCTCCCCCTCCAGCAGCGACTGCGCTTGCGGGAGGAGCTCCTTGTATAATGTCTCTTTGTCTTTCATCGTATGAAGTTTTCGGTCGGCAAATTACGCATCTTTATGCTGAAAAACAATTATATTTGTGCAACTGCACCGAAACTATGGCCAAATACCGTAAATACGACACCTGTTTCTTCGAACGCTATGCGCAGCTCTGCCTGACGGAGCTGCTGGGCGGAGAGTTCGCGGACCTGGTCAACAGCGACCGGCCGGACCTCCAGAGCCCGGACGGGACCCACGAGGTCGGGATCGAGGTGACGCGCGCCATGGAGCAGAGCAAGGACGCTGCGCGTCACCTGCTCAAGGAGATGGCCGGAGTCACCGCCACCAACGAAGACATCAAGAATATCGAGGACCTGGAGCGCATCATCAGCTCAGGATACGGATATGGCTTGGAGAACGGCGATTACATCGGTTATAAAGAGTATGAATACTGGTCTATGGCCCTCCCGATGGAGCGCGTCCTGAAGAGCAAGGTCGCCAAAGTGGTCGGCGGCTTCTACGGCGACTTCAAACGCTTCGGTCTCTACGTTTTCTGCAAGGACAATCTCAGCGATTTCGACGTCCTCAAGACTTTGAGGTACGTGCGCTCGCTCCAGCGCGGGCACGAGCGCAGGTACAGCGCGCTCTTCCTCTCGGAGATCAGCACCCTCCACGTCTGCCGGCTGGATGATGGCATCAAGAAGGACGACCGCATCATCAGTATGGACATAGATCCCGAACTGCGGCGCCGTCTCTTCCTCGAGTCGATCAAGTATTAGGCGTTTTCCTTATGGTCTCCACTGACAAACTGTCAGTATAAACGACTGATTGTCAGTAGATTAGTGACAATCTGTCAGTTTTTGCGTGCCAAATGTGCAGTTTCCGGCATTGGTCCCCCGTTTGCTAGTTTCATAATCGAACCCGCCAGGATGACGGGAGAAAAAAAGATTGTGAAATTAAAAAAATAGGAGATTAAAGCTATGTTACCCGCAAGAAGAAACCAGTATTGGCTGCCCAGCATTTTCAATGACATTTTCGATGACGATTTCATGGGCTACACGCCCGCGAAGCAGTTCGCTTCCCCGGCCGTCAACATCATCGAGAACGAGAAGGACTATCAGATCGAGGTCGCCGCTCCCGGTATGAGCAAGGAAGACTTCAAGGTACGTCTGGAGAATGACAACGAGCTCGTCATCTCGCTCGAGAAGAAGAACGAGGACAAGCACGAGAAGAAGAACTACCTGCGCCGCGAGTTCTCTTACGCTTCGTTCAAGCAGGCGTTCATCATCCCTGACGAGGTGGAGGCCGAAGGCATCGGAGCCGCAATGGTCGACGGTGTCCTGAAGATCACCCTACCTAAGAAGGAAGTCACCGTCAAGACTCCGGCCAGCCGCCAGATCGAGATCGGTTAACCTATGCAACGCCCAAAGGCGTGCAATGTAAACCGCTGACATACAGCAGTTTGTCAATAATCCCTGTCTTGTTTTCGAGACAGGGATTTTGTGTTTATAAATGATAATCAAAGAGTTCCATTGCACACATATCCTTGGGGATTTTTCTTATCTTTGTAAGTGTGAACAAAACTGAACGCCATGCGATTCCTCCTCCTTCTACTATTAGCCTTCGCGCCATACGCCCAAGCATTGTCCAAGCCTGTCGAAGTCAAGTCTCCCGACCGGAGCATAATCCTTTCCGTTGACATCGATGCCGAGGGACGGATCGTTTACAGTCTCTCAAAGGACAAGGAGACCGTCATCGACTGGTCCGGAACAGGATTCACTGCAGGAACCGGGTCTGTGCCGAACGCCACCCGGCTCGTTGCCGGCAAGAAGGTTCGCGTCAGAAAGGAGTGGAAGCCCCTATGGGGCAAGCGCTCGGTGGTCCAGGACCGTTACAACGGACGTGACATCTCCGTGACCTTTGCCGACCTCGGCGAGGCCACCTTGCAGGTACGCGTATATGACGACGGGGCGGCGTTCCGTTTCACGAACCTGCCGGCCGGAGAGATGACCGAACGGACAGCGTTCAACTTTGCCGGGGACTACACGGCATGGTTCTACAACGGAGAGAGACACAATATCGGCCCCGAGAGGCTCAGCGAATCGGACGGAGAACGCCTGCCAGTGATGACTGTCCAGGCCGCTGGCGACTGCTACCTGGCCATCCACGAGGCCGCCCTCGGCCCCGACGGCTGGCCGATGCGCCTGCGCTCCGCGGCCGGCTCCACTTCATTCGAAGTCATCCCCGAGACCATTTCCGCAGGATCCCCAAATACCTCCGCCTGGAGAGTGATGATGTGCTCCCCCACCCCCGGAGGGTTGGTGGATTCGCATCTGCTCGAGTTGCTCAACCCCGAGCCGCAAGGCGATTTCAGTTGGGTGAAGCCCGGAGTGGCTCTCTGGGACTGGCGCATCGACGGCGCGGTCTGGGACGGCTACCATTACGGGATGAACTATGACTCCTGGACGAGGATGATTGACTTCGCCGCAGAGCAGGGCTTCAGCCACCTCGTGCTGGACGCCAACTGGTACGGTCCGGAGTTCGCCAAGGACTCCGACCCCACCAAGGGTGACAAGGCCCGCGACGTGCAGCGCATCATTCGCTACGGGCGCGACAAGGGCGTCGGCGTGTGGCTCTACCTCAACGACGTCGCCGGCACCAACTATCCCATTGAGGAGACGCTTGCCCAGTACGAGCAATGGGGAGCCGCCGGAGTCAAGTACGGCTTCATGAACGGCACGCCTCAGGAAAAGAACCGTAAGACCCAGAATATCACCGCGCTTTGCGCCAAGCACCATCTGATGGTGGACTATCACGACTACCCGGTCCATCCCTTCGGACAGATGCGCACCTGGCCCAACGCCGTGACCCGCGAGTACTGCAAGGCCCAGTTGGACGGAAGACAGATATTCTACCCCAAGACCTTCGTCACCTCGGTATTCGTGAACATGATAGCAGGGCCCGTGGACATGAACAACGGCTTCATGGAACTCCACCAGGGCCGCACCACCCGCAAGGACAACAGCCAGGAAGTTCCTTCTACGGCCACCGCCGAAATCGCCCGTACGATGATCACCTGGTCCGGGGCTACAGTCATACCCGACATCCCCGAGTATTACAGGAAATATCCCCGTCTGTTGGAATTCCTTTCCGCCGAGAAGCAGCCGTGGAAGGAGAGCGTCACACTCGACGGCAGGATAGGCGAATACATAGTGATGATGCGGCAGAACGCCGACGGCGACTATCTCGTGGCCGCAGCCACGAACGAGGACGCCCGTTCGATTGACATCCCCCTGTCATTCCTCCCCAAGGGCTCCTGGAACGCAGCCGTCAACACTGATGCCGAGGACACCGACTACCGAACTAACCGCGAGACTTGCGCATCGTACGACACCGTCGTGACCGCCTCTTCGGTCCTCTCAGTACGCCTCGCCCCCGGAGGCGGCGCCTGCATCCTTCTCCGCCCGAAAAAATAAAAACAGGGAAACGGGAAAGAAATGGCTTTTTTATCCTATCTTTGTGAAAATGAATCACAAGAAGCATACTTCCCGGCTTTGCGGCCTCATGCCGGCGATACTGTTGTCGGTGTGGTACCTGTGCGCCGTCTGCGGCATCGACATCCACAGGGATGCCGAGCATGGGCAGGTGTTCGTAGTCCCGGGATTCGTGGGCTTCGACTGTGATATCATCCATCCCGGCCAGCACTGCTTCGACACGGCAACGGATACCGACTGCCTCGACGGCGAAGACTGCTGCTCGGATGATTTCACCGCCGTCCTGGCGCTTGGGGAAGATCCTGATTCCGGGGCAGACATCCTGCCCGCACCGGTCTCCATCCCCTTCTCCGCCTTTCACCCGCATCATATATCTGCTGGAATGGCGGCTGTGTCAGGTGATTGGTGCAACGGCCCTCCCGCGCCGCTTCTTTCCGTCTCATTCTTGAAATCGAGTGTATTGAGGATCTGATCCTTGATCACGGCTTGTCTCAGGCCGTGCAAGGCATCTGTTGTTTATCCCCAATACGCTTTTTATGAAAAAAATACTGCATATCATAACGGCAATAGGGCTGTGCGCCCTATGCCTGTGTCCGGCCTGGGCCCAGTCCCCTGCCGGCACTCAACCACCGGATACCCTGGGTATTTACGGCGAGCGCCGCGACACCCTCGGGCAGACGGTCATAACCGCCCGTGGCAACGGCAACTTTCTGTCGAAAGGGAAGGACATCCGCACTGAAGTCATCACTGCTGCAGGCCTGTGCAAGATGGCCTGCTGCAACCTTGCCGAGAGCTTCGAGAACTCCGCCAGCGTGACGGTCGGCTATGCCGACGCCGTCACCGGAGCGCGCCAGATCCGGCTCCTGGGCCAGAACGGCATCTATACCCAGATGCTCGACGAGAACCGCCCGGTGATGCGCGGTCTCGCAGCCCCCTTCGGGCTCAACTACATACCCGGACAATGGCTCGAGAGCATACAGATCGCCAAGGGAGCGACTTCCGTGATCAACGGAGTGGAGTCGATGACGGGCCAGATCAACCTCGAGCATCGCAAACCTGTTGACGAGACCCCGTTCTTCCTGCAGGCATCGATTATGGACGACACCAAGGCGGACCTCAATTTGGTCAGCGCCCTCCAGTTTGACGAGCAGAGCAGGTGGAGCACTATCCTGCTGGGCCATGTTGACGGCAACTTCAAGTCCATGGACCACAACGGCGACGGCTTCATGGACGATCCCAGACAGCTCCAGTTCAACTTCTCCAACCGCTGGCTGTATTTCGTGCCCGACGGGGTGCAGGTCCGCTTCGGCGTGCGCGCCGTGCGGGACAATCGACACGGCGGGCAGATGCCCGGCCAGACCGGCCATCACGGCATGAGCCAGACTCCCGGTCTGGCCGGGAACCTCTGGACTTCGGACATAGTGAACTCCAATTATGGAGCATATTTCAAGGCGGGATTCCCCTTGAATGAGGAGAACACCTCCAACGTAGCCGTCATCGCCGACTACACATACTACGAGATGGACGCCGGCTTCACCACCCGCAGCTACGACGCCAGCCAGCACTCAGGCTTTGTCAACCTCCTGTATCAGAACCAGAACGTCGAGCAGCATCATCTCACGCTAGGCCTCAGCGGAATGCTTGACGCCTACCGGGAGCTGTTCCCGTATGAGACCAACACCTCCAAGACAAACCTCAGTGACCTCGGCGTCTTCGGCGAATATACTTTCCACTCCGCTGACGAAACCACATTCATCGCCATCCTTGGCCTGCGCGGAGACTGGTTCAACAACGCCGGGTTCAGATTCTCTCCCCGTCTGACGCTGAAGTGGGCCCCTTCCGATGCTCTGGTATTCCGCGCCAATGGCGGCAGGGGCTTGCGTTACAGCCATCCTCTCATAGACAATATCGGAGTCCTCTCTACCGGCAAGGGCCTGATCGGTTCATTCAAGGACCATATCCTCGAGGACAGCTGGACCTTCGGCGGCAACGCCACGTGGTATATCGGCGGTTCCGGTTCCACCTATCTCAGCCTCGATTATTTCAGGACGCAGTTTGCAGAGCAGATGGTACTGGATTATGACTTCGGAAACGCCCGCTATTCCTCCTGGGCCGTCGTCTTCAGCCCGCTCAGCGCCCTGCAGGGGGGCTATTCCCATACCGACAACTTCCAGGCGGATTTCAGCATGGAGCCTCTGGAGGGTCTGACCGTGACACTGACCGGGCGTCTGACCGACGCGCGCCAGACCAGGATCAGCGGTGTGACCGACGACGACATCAAACCGATGGTCAGCCGCTACAAGGGAGTGCTGAATGTCCAGTATGCGACGCATCTGAACAAATGGATCTTCGACTTCACGGCCTCCGTCAACGGTCCTTGCCGCGTCTGGGAATTCATGAAGGGTTACGACGGGCTGTACGCCGACGGACTGACTCCGGTCTATCCCCTGCTCTATGCCCAGGTCACCAAGCGATTCAAGGGGTTCGACATCTATGCCGGCGGAGAGAACCTGACCAACTACCGCCAGCCCTCCCCCATCATCAATGCCGACAATCCTTTCGATATGGGGTTCGACGCAAGCTGCGTCTGGGGTCCCCTCATGGGTGTCAAGGTGTATGCGGGTATCCGCGTAACCGTTTGGAAAACAGTGAAAATATAAATAAACACATAACATGAAAAGAGTATTAATTCCCATCTGCTTGCTTGCGCTTGCCTGCATCTTCATCTCATCCGCCGACAAGCCCGAGAGGCGCAAGGTGACTTACAGTTCCAACGTGGATTGCGAGAGTTGCGAAAAGAAGGTGATGAATACGATAGCTTTCGAAAAAGGAGTGAAGGATATCACCGTGGACGTAGAGAATGAGACGGTCGCCATCGTCTTCGACGAGTCCAAGACAGATACCCTCAAACTTGCGAAAGCCATCCGCAGACTCGGCTACGAAGCCAAGGTGATCAAGTTCGAATAATGCACATTCCAGTCCGTTTCTTTTTTGTATCTTTGCCTTAATGGCGGAGAGCAAGGACATATTGCTGGGACGGATACGGAACGGACAGGCGCTCACGACGGGGCAGCAGGTAAGGCTGACCCTGCTGTTGTGCGGTCCCGCCATCCTCGCCCAGCTGGCTTCCGTGCTTCTGCAGTTCATCGACGCGTCGATGGTCGGCAGCCTCGGAGCCAATCCCGCGGCCTCCATCGGACTTGTATCCACCACCACCTGGATATTCATGGGTTTCGCAATGGCGGCATCGCAGGGATTCTCGGTACAGGTCGCGCATCTCATAGGATCGAACGATTTCGGAGGAGCGCGCAAGGTGCTCAGGCAGGGTCTCACGACAGTCATACTGTTCAGTCTCTTCCTCTCGCTGGCGGGACTGGCGATAGCCGGTCCGCTGCCCCGATGGCTCGGTGGAAACGCGGAGATCACGGACGATGCCACGGCATATTTCTCCACGTTCGTCCTGTTCCTTCCGGCGATGCAGATGGAGTTCCTGGGAAGCAGTATGCTGTCCTGCAGCGGCAACATGAAAGTACCTAGCATGCTGAACATTATGATGTGTATGCTGGATGTACTCTTCAACTTCCTGCTCATATTCCCTACCCGGGAATTGACATTGTTCGGGACCACCTTTACGATGCCAGGAGCAGGGATGGGAGTGCGCGGCGCAGCCCTCGGCACCGGCCTGGCGGAGTGCATCACGGCCATTGCGATGCTCTATTTCCTGCTGGTCCGTTCCAAGGAGTTGGCCATAGTCCGGGAGAGGGGGTCTTTCCGCCCGACGGCCCTGTGCCTCAAGAATGCCTTCGGCATCACTGGGCCGATGTGGGTGCAAAACGTCATCATGCGCGGAGCGCATATCGCCAGCACCGTGATAGTGGCTCCGCTGGGAGCGGTAGCCATCGCGGCGAACTCCTTCGCCATCACGGCGGAGAGTTTCTGCTATATGCCCGGCTACGGAACGGGCGACGCGGCCACGACCCTCGTGGGCCAGAGCCTGGGCGCCAGGCGCCGTGACCTTGTACGCAGTTTTTCCCGCATCACCCTCCTGCTCGGAGTCGGGATGATGTCGGCACTGGCGGTGGTGATGTACTTCATAGCGCCGCAGATAATGTCGCTGCTCAGTTCGGACCCCGACGTCGTGGCGCTCGGCGCGCGCGTGCTGCGCATCGAGGCCTTCGCCGAGGCCGGCTACGCCGCCTCGATCGTCGCCTACGGCGCCTGCGTCGGCGCGGGCGACACCGCCGTCCCGAGTATGCTGAACCTCGGGAGCATGTGGCTGGTCCGCATCGTCCCGGCGATTTTCCTTACCCGCATCTATGGCCTCCCCGGCTACTGGATTGCGATGTGCATCGAACTGAACGTCAGAGGACTGCTGTTCATCTGGCGCATCAGCGGAGAGAAATGGATGAAAAATATGATACAAACGACATAAACCATGAAAACAATCAAGAACCAGGAATTCGGCGGAGAGAGGCCGTTGTATTGCGAGCATGACCTCTACCTCGAGAACGTCGTCATACATGCCGGAGAATCCGCCATCAAGGAGACCTCGGACATCACGGCCGTTCGCTGCCGCTTCGAAGGCAAGTACCCGTTCTGGTGCTGCGAACGCTTCACTGTCAAGGACTGTATCTTCACCGTCGGAGCCCGCGCCGCCCTGTGGTACTCGCGCGACCTTCTGATGGAGGACACCATCGTGGACGCTCCGAAGATGTTCCGCGAAATGGACCGCCTTACGCTCCGCCGCGTCATCATAGACTCGGCGGCGGAGACGCTCTGGTCCTGCAGGGATATCAAGCTCGAGGATGTCAGGGCCGACCGCGCCGACTACATCTTCATGCACTGCGACGGCGCCGAGATTGACAACTTCAAGTTGAACGGCAACTATTCATTCCAGTGGACGAAGAACGTCGTCATCCGCAACTCCATCCTCAACACCAAGGACGCGTTCTGGGAGACAGACAACGTCACTGTGTACGACTCCGTCATAGACGGGGAGTTCCTAGGATGGCATTCTCGCAACCTGCGACTGGTGCGCTGCCACATAGGCGGCAGCC
This sequence comes from uncultured Bacteroidales bacterium, assembly GCA_946405645.1. Next base: position 1,750 of record CAMJHW010000039.1, on the reverse strand, counting down.
AGCCGCTCTGCTACGCCGAAGGCCTCGTCCTGGAGGACTGCACCTTCGCTGCCGACGCCGACCTCGCGTTCGAGTACAGCGACGTCAAGGCGACCATCAAAGGCCATATCCCTTCCATCAAGAATCCCAAGACCGGTTTCATCAAGGTCGACAGCTGCGGCGAGCTTATCATCGACGGCAACATCAAGGCTCCGGCCGACTGCGACATCCAAATAGGTTAGGCTTATGTACGACTTCGACACCATCATCCCCCGCAGGGGCACGAATTCGATCAAATGGGACGCCCGTCCCCCTTTCGACGCCGACACGGAAGGCGTCATCCCGCTCTGGGTAGCAGACATGGACTTCAAGGCCGCCCCGTTCATCATAGACGCCCTCCGCAAACGTGTGGAGCACGGGGTGTTCGGATATGTCTGCGTGCCGGACAGCTATTACGAAGCCGTCTGCCGCTGGTTCTCCGGCCGCCACGGCTGGAACGTCGAAAAGGACTGGATCATCTACACCACCGGCGTCGTCCCGGCGCTCTCCGCCGCCGTAAAGGCCCTTTCCAGGCCCGGAGAGAAGGTTATACTGCAGTCGCCGGTATACAACTGCTTTTTCTCGTCCGTGCGCAACAACGGCTGCGAAATCCTCGACGTGCCGCTCCTGTACCATGACGGGACCTACAGTTATGATTTCGACGGACTGGAGCGCGCCTGCGCAGATCCTGCCGCGAAGGTGATGCTCCTGTGCAATCCCCACAACCCCGCCGGGCGGGTGTGGACCCGCGAGGAACTCGCCAGGGTCGGCGACATCGCCCGGCGGCACGGCGTCACCGTCGTCAGCGACGAGATCCACTGCGAGATAGTGATGCCGGGATACACCTATACTCCTTTCGCATCGGTTTCACCGGAGAACCAGGCCTGCTGCGTCACCCTCTGCTCCCCCAGCAAGAGCTTCAATACAGCCAGCCTGCAGATAGCCAACATCATCACCCCGAACCCGGAGTGGAGAAATCTTTTGGACAGGGCGATCAACGTAAATGAAATATGCGACGTGAACCCGTTCGGGGTAATTGCACTGGAGGCGGAGTACAGCCCGGAGGGCGCACAATGGTTGGACGAGCTGAACAGCTACATCTACGGGAATTACCAGCTGCTCCTCAAGATGCTTCCGGAGTACCCTGTCTGCAAGCTCGAGGGGACCTATCTCCCCTGGGTGGATGTCAGCTCCCTCGGACTCCCTTCCGAGAAGATCGAGGAGGCACTTCTGCGGGACTACAAGGTCTGGGTAAATGCCGGAAAGATGTACGGAACCGAAGGTTTCATACGGATCAACCTCGCTTGTCCGCGTTCGATCCTCTCAGAAGGCCTTAAGCGCGTCCAGGACGGGCTATCCGCACTGAACGCACTTAAATACAATAAATAAAACAAAAGTGTTTATCTCGATAACGTTTTTGTTAACCGGCCTTTTTACTTCACAAAGCTGATTTTGGAGAGGTCACGGGGCCTCGCATCGGGCGTCTCGTCAGGATAACCGACCGCGATCACTGCCGGAGCGTTCACGAACATGTTCTTGAAACCCGGCCGCGAAGCCATCTGCGGGTTAGCCGCCTTGTACACCTCCGTTATCCCGTCGATCCATTCCTTGCTGTCGATGATGCGGACTTCCCATGCCTGGGCGCTGTCGTTAGCGCAGCCCGCAGCTGCGAGCAGCCCCGCTGCGAGGACCGCGATGATACAGTTTTTCATATTTGTCCAAAATTTAAAGC
>CAMJHW010000038.1 GCA_946405645.1 uncultured Bacteroidales bacterium | reverse complement strand
ACCGTCAGCACGGTTCTGAGATTCTCCTTCTGCCATTCTCCTTGGAGATCCATCACGCTTGAAAGCCCTTCGACCCGCTCCACCAGACCGTCTTCCGAATCTGCGAAGAAGAGCGGGCAGCCGACTGCCGCAGCCGCTGCTTCGAACACCGGCGCGGTCTCCGCGTCACGTGTTCCGACCACGGCCGGTACGCCGGGTTTGAAGATCCCGGCCTTCTCGCCGGCTATGGCGGCCCTTGTGCCGCCCAGCTGGGCGCAATGGTCGAGCCCTATGCTGGTGACGACGGCGACTTCCGGAGTGATGATGTTGGTGCTGTCCAGCCGGCCGCCGAGGCCGACCTCGATTATGGCGACATCGACCTTCTCCTTCGAGAACCACCAGAATGCCATACCCGTAGTGATTTCAAAATAGGACAGCTCAAGCTCGTCGAAGGCTTTCTCCCGGCAGGAAAGGAAGTCCCAGACGTCTTCCCTGCTGATGAGATACACGGGCTCTTCCGTCCTTCCGTCGAGTATGCGCATCCTCTCCCGGAAATCAAGGATGTGCGGGGAAGTGTAGAGCCCCACCTTGATCCCCGTGGCGGCGATGGCGGAAGCCAGCATGTTGGCCACCGACCCCTTGCCGTTGGTGCCCGCTACATGGATGGACCGGAAATCCCCGGAGGGATTACCGAGCAGGGCGTCGAAATCCTCCATATGTTTCAGGCCGGGCTTGTAGGCCTCGCCGAATCCGGTATTCTGTACTGACGGGAAGCGGACGAAGATTTCTTCGAGTTTGTGCTGATAATCCGAATCGTTCATATCGATTTCTTGCAACTGATTCCAAATTTAGTTATTTTTACAAAATGAATGCCCGTTATATGAACGAAAAGACATCCGCTTTGTATTCCGAGTACGTCATCGACGGCGTCCCGCAGGAACTGACTCCGGCGCACATCCTCGAGGCCTGCATGGCCGCTGATGCCGCACGTCCCGAGTCCCCTGACGGGGCATTCGAGCCTATAGTCGACGAGACCGTCGACCCCGCCCCCAAACCTTGTGACACCGACCCTTCGAAGGTAGGGGAGTACCTCAGGCTCATCAAGGGCATCAAGGCTCCTGCTTTCCCGTCCGCCTTTCCCGAGACATACACTAAATCCCGGATAGCCTGTGCCTTGATCGAGGCCATCTGGCGCAAGGGACATTTCCGTTTGGGGGACCTTGCGCTCCGCCTCGACTGGACCTGGTGTCCTCAGCGCATCGGAGACATGGCGGCTTTTTACGCCTCCGTCTCTTCAGCTGCCGACTACATCGATTCCCTGGGCCTGAAGCTCTCGGGGTATTCATTTACGGAGGCCGACTCCGGCTGCGATGTCGCGGCTGTTCCGTCCCTCGCGGCCTTGCGGCCTGACGACGGCGACGCCGCCGACTCCGAGGACTTTTTCACGGAGCTTCCTTTCCGTACGGAGCATCCTAAGCTCCGCGCCCAGAACCTCCACCCCTCCAGGCTCCTGCCGGATGCCGGGAGCTGGCTGATCTACGTCCCCTTCGAGGACTGCGAGTACCGCCTCGGCGCCTCGCTGCTTGCGCAGGCGCTCGGCTCCTCCGGAGCGGTCGCCCCGCAGATAATCGACCCGGACTACTTCATCGACTGTTACGAAGTGGTCCGCGAGCTCGTCGAGGATGGCATCGTCCTTTCCGGCGTGACCGTCGGCCGCGGTGGACTCATCACCGCCCTCAAGCGCATGACAGGTCCCAAGATAGGTGCGAGCGTGGAGCTCGCCGACCTCGCCCGCGCCACTGGCGACAAGGACATAGTCCGCCTGCTCTTCGCGGAGGTTCCGGGCGTCCTTTTCCAGATTGCGGACATAGACTACGACTATGTCGATGCAGAACTGCTGCTGCAGGACATCGCATTCTATCCGATAGGACATCCCGTCCCCGGCCGCTCCGGCGTGGACGTAATGTCTTCGGACAAGCCCGGCATCCAGACCATCCTCGAATCGCTCATCCGCAGCCAGAGTTCAGAAGGAGAAGACTAACCACTACATTATATGCCAAGATATGCCAATGTCCCTTCGGGGAAGAAATCTCACGGTAAGCCGAAGATATTTGTGCTGGACACAAATATCATCCTGCACGACTACAAGGCCATCCGCAAGTTCCAGGACAACAATATCGTCATACCGATAGCGGTCATCGAGGAGCTCGACAAGTTCAAGAAGGGGAGTGACGCGCTTGCGTTCAACGCCCGCGGCTTCGTCCGCGAAATCGACCGCCTGACCGAGGGCAAGCTGTTCGGCAGGGACGGAGTCCCCATCGGGAAGGGCCTCGGTAAGATCAAGATCGAGCCCAACCATCCCTTCGCCGAGGAGTTCAAGGATTTCTTTATGGACGATATACCCGACCACAGGATCCTCTCCACCGCCATGTGGGTTCGTGACAACAATCCTGGAACCTTCGTCGCCCTGATCACCAAGGACGTCAACCTCCGCATGAAGGCTAAAGCCGCCGGAATGGAAGTCCAGGACTATCTCACCGACAAGGTCGAGGAGGCCAAGGTCGAGGGAGCCACCCGCGAAGTCCAATCTATCGACGTCGAGCCTTCCGTGCTCCAGGCGCTGGCCTATGGGCAGGACACCAGCCTGGACTGGGAGGACATACTGCCCTCGGAGCCCCGTCCGAACCAGCTTTTCAAGTTCGGATGGAAGGGCTCGGACAAGGACGTCGTCTGCGCGCGCTACGATGCTACGCGCGGGCGCATCGTGCTCGTCAAGAGCCGCGAAGCCTACGGCATCCGCCCGCGCAACGACGAGCAGAAGTTCGCGCTGGACGCCTGTCTGGATCCGAAGATCCAGCTGGTGTCCCTCACCGGCGGCGCCGGCACAGGCAAGACCCTGCTTGCCCTGGCCTCTGCGCTGGAGCAGGAACGCGATTTCGACCAGATCATCCTCTCCCGTCCCACCGTGATCCTGGGCAACCAGGACATCGGTTTCCTTCCCGGCGACCAGAAGGCCAAGATGAATCCTTACCTCCAGCCTCTGATGGACAATCTCAACGTTATCAAGGCCCAGTTCCGTCCTTCCTCCAAGGAAGCCCTGAAGATCGAGGGCCTGCTCAAGGACGAAAAGCTCGTCATCTCGCCTCTCGCCTATATCAGGGGAAGGAGTCTCGGCAAGGCTTTCTTCATCATCGACGAGGCCCAGAATCTTACTCCCCACGAGATCAAGACCATCATCACCCGTGCTGGCGAAGGGACCAAAATGGTATTCACCGGCGACATCTTCCAGATAGACCAGCCTTACCTCGACCAATGGTCCAACGGCCTTACTCACCTCGGTGAGAAGATGACTGGGCAGAAGCTCTTCCAGCACGTATTCCTTCGCAAGGGCGAGAGGAGCGAGCTTTCCGAGATAGCTGCCAAGCTCTTATAATTGACGAATAATTTTTTAATTAGGCCGGAAAGTTGTAAATTCGCGGCCGAATTATTGGAAAAATAAAAACAAAAAAGACGACGTTATGTTTGAAAGCAAGAAAAGAGTCTATCGCTTCGGCGGCAAGCAGGCCGAGGGCGATGGTACCATGCGCGAGCTCCTTGGTGGAAAAGGAGCCAATCTGGCAGAAATGAGCAGGCTCGGAATGCCTGTCCCCGCCGGTTTCACCATCACTACCGAATGCTGCGCCGAGTATTATGCTCTCGGCGGCGGATATACTGAAGAGCTCAAGATGGATGTTGGTGCCGCGCTTATCGCCACCGAGAAAGTCATGGGCAAGAAATTCGGCGATCCCGAGAACCCGCTTCTCGTCAGCTGCCGCTCCGGCGCCCGCAGCTCCATGCCCGGTATGATGGATACCATCCTCAACATCGGCCTTTGTTCCGAGACCATCCCCGGAATGATCAAGAAGACCGGCAACCCGCGCTTCGTGTATGACTCTTACCGTCGTCTCATCATGATGTACTCCGACGTCGTCATGGAGAAGGCCGAGGGCATCGAGCCCGAGGACGGACAGAGCATCCGCCAGCAGCTCGACCGCATGATGGCCGACCTCAAGGAGGCGAAGGGCTACAAGTCCGACACCGAGATCACCGCCGACGAGCTCAAGGAGCTCTGCGAGCAGTTCAAGCTCAAGGTGAAGGAAGTCCTCGGAGTCGATTTCCCCGACACCGCCAAGGATCAGCTTTGGGGCTCCATCGGTGGCGTCTTCAAGTCCTGGAACGGCAAGCGCGCCATCGCATACCGCCGCATCGAGCGCATCCCGGACGATTGGGGCACCGCCGTCAACGTCCAGTCCATGGTGTTCGGCAACATGGGTGACAACTCCGCCACCGGCGTCGCTTTCTCCCGCAACCCTGCCACCGGTGACAACAAGTTCTATGGAGAGTGGCTTATCAACGCCCAGGGCGAGGATGTCGTTGCTGGTATCCGCACCCCGAACCCTTTGAACGAGGCTACCAAGAACGACCATAACAGGAATCTCAAGTCCCTCGAGACCGCAATGCCCGACGTGTACAAGGAGCTCGACGACATCCGTCTCAAGCTCGAGAACCACTTCCACGACATGCAGGACATCGAGTTCACCATCCAGGAGGGCAAGCTCTGGATGCTTCAGTGCCGTATCGGCAAGCGCACCGGACTGGCCGCCCTTCAGATGGCCATGGATATGCTCGGCGAAGGCATGATCGACGAGAAGACCGCCATAATGCGCGTCGCTCCCGCCCAGCTCGACGAGATCCTCCATCCTATCCTCAATCCCGCTTCCGAGAAGATTGCGACCAAGCTCGCCCAGGGCCTTCCCGCTTCTCCGGGTGGAGCAGTCGGTACCATCGTCTTCACTTCCGAGGCTGCAATGGCAGTCGCGAAGGACGGTGGCAAGTGCATACTCATCCGTGAGGAGACATCTCCCGAGGACATCGAGGGTATGCGTGCCGCAGCAGGTATCCTTACCACCCGCGGTGGTATGACTTCCCACGCGGCGCTCGTCGCCCGCGGCTGGGGCAAGTGCTGTATCGTCGGCTGCGAGGCCATGAAGATCAACCTTGAGAAGAAGACCGTTACCTTCGGTGAGGGCGGCAAGGCTTTCAAGGAGGGCGAATGGATCTCCCTGAACGGTACCAAGGGCCTCGTGTACGGTGAGAAGATCGAGACCATGGATGCTTCGGAGAATCCTCTGTTCATCAACTTCATGGCTATCGTCGACAAGTATCGCAAGCTCGGTATCCGCACCAATGCCGATACTCCCGAGGATGCTGCCAAGGCTCTGTCCTTCGGCGCCGAGGGCATCGGCCTCTTCCGTATCGAGCATATGTTCTACGGCAAGAATTCCGAGACTCCTCTCGCAAAGCTTCGCAAGATGATCATGTGCGACACCGACAAGGAGCGCAAGGCCGCCCTTTCCGAGCTTGAGCCTTTCATCAAGGCAGCCGTAAAGAGCACCCTCCGCATCATGGACGGCAAGCCCGTCGTCTTCCGTCTGCTCGACCCGCCTCTCCACGAGTTCGTCCCGAAGTCTGATGACAAGAAGGCCGAGCTTGCCGCAGAGCTTGGAGTCTCCGTAGAAGAGATTGAGAAACGCGGCGAGAGCCTGCACGAGATCAACCCTATGATGGGTCTGCGCGGCGTCCGTCTGCACGTTACCTATCCTTTCATCGCCGAGACTCAGTATAGGGCTATTTTCACCGCTACCGCAGAGCTCATCAAGGAGGGCCTGAACCCTATGCCGGAGATTATGATCCCCGTCACCGTTTCCGCTCGTGAGCTTAGTTTCCAGAAGGCTATCTGCGACCGCGTCAAGGCCGAGGTCGAGGGCCAGACTATGGTGGCCATCTACTATAAGTTCGGTACTATGATCGAGATCCCTCGCGCCGCCCTGACCGCCGACCGTATGGCCCGCGCCGCCGAGTTCTTCTCCTTCGGCACCAACGACCTCACCCAGATGACCTTCGGTTTCTCTCGTGACGACGTCGGCACCTTCATGGGCGACTACCTCGGCAACAAGATCATCGATGACGATCCGTTCCAGACCATCGACACCAAGGCCGTCGGCCGTCTCGTCGAGTTCGGTATCCAGGGCGGACGTTCCCGCAGGCCCGACCTCAAGTGCGGTATCTGCGGCGAGCACGGCGGCGATCCCGCTTCGATCGAGTTCTTCAACAAGATCGGCGTGGACTATGTCAGCTGCTCTCCTTTCCGCGTGCCTATCGCCCGCCTTGCAGCGGCCCAGGCCGTCATCAAGCAGAATGCATAATCCAGTCTGCGAGGATAGACATCTTTAATATAAAAGTCCCTCCCCTTGATTCAGGGGAGGGACTTTTTATTAGCTGAAAACTATGGATCACTCGTTATCGTCATCGAAGACGAACTCGCCGTTGTAGCTGATCGAGTCGCGGTTTTTGGACTGGACGAGGAGCGAGGCATTGCCGCTGCTGAAGATCTGGAAGGTATAGACGTGGGTGTCCTCATCTGTCCTTATCAGGAGGCGGACGGTGTAGGATCCGTTGACGTCGTCGCGGTAAACCGCGGTCTCCTGGATGTCAGCCTGGAAGTTGAGGGCGTGTCCTCCGCCGTAGGGGACATCCCAAGCGCGTCCCGCATAAGGCAGGTACGAGATTATGTGGTTGTCCTTGACAGATACTGAATAGTTGGTGACGTGGCGGGGAGACATCTGGAGGGGAATCATCTGACGGATGTCTATCTTGAAGTTTCCGCTTTCGACGGATTCGCGGATGGTCTGGAACTCGCGCTGCTGGCGGGCAGCCTTGTCTTCGGGGCTTTCGAACAGGACACCGCATCCTTGAAGGAGGGTGAAGCCCAATAACAGTGTTATGAATGTGGCTCTTTTCATATGTGTATGATTTAGATTCTTTCGCTTCGCTCGGAATGGCAAAAGCAGTGCCAGAGCACAACGCCTACCGAGACACTGACGTTGAGGGAGTGCTTTGTGCCCAGTTGTGGAATCTCGAGCGAGAGGTCAGAGGCGTCTACTACGTCCTGGCGGACGCCTTCGACTTCGTTCCCGAAGATGAAGGCGTAGCGTCCGCCGGCCTCCGGGCGGAAAGCGTCGAGACTGACGGAATGGACGGTCTGCTCGACAGCGACGACCGTATATCCATCCGCCTTCAGGCGGGCTACCGCATCGAGCGTGTCGGAGACATGCTCCCAGGGCACGCTCTCCTCGGCTCCGAGAGCCACTTTGTGGATCTCCGCCGAGGGCGGAGAGGCGCAGATGCCGCAAAGCCAGACCTTGTCTGCCTTGAAGGCATCGGCCGTCCTGAACGCCGATCCGACGTTGTGCGCGCTGCGGATGTTGTCCAGTACGAGTACGCGTCCGGACTCGGGGAGAGAACGGTACTCTTCGGCGCTGACACGGTGGAGCTCGATGTTCAATAATTTTCTGTCCTTCATATTTACAAAGGTAGTAAAAAAGGATATTTATCATTATCTTTGATGCCCGAAACATGTATTGGACTATATGAAACAGGATCTTCAAGTTTTCGACCTGATCCGCAAGGAAAGGGACAGGCAGGCCTCCGGCCTCGAGCTAATCGCCTCTGAGAATTACGTGAGCAACTACGTCATGGAAGCCATGGGCTCCATCTGCACGAACAAATATGCCGAAGGCTATCCCGGAAAGCGCTATTACGGCGGCTGCCAGGTAGTGGACCAGATCGAGCAGCTTGCCATCGACCGCATCTGCAAGATCTACGATGCCGAATATGCCAACGTCCAGCCTCACTCCGGCGCCCAGGCCAATATGGCGGTTATCATGGCATGCCTCAAGCCCGGTGACACCTTCATGGGTCTCGACCTTTCGCAGGGTGGACACCTTACCCACGGTTCCCCGGTCAATGCTTCCGGCATTCTCTACCATGCCGTCGCTTACGGACTCAATCCCGATACCGGTCTCGTGGACTATGACGACATGGAGGCCAAAGCTCTCGAGTTCAAACCAAAGCTCATCATTGGAGGCGCTTCCGCTTACTCCCGCGAATGGGACTATGAGCGCATGCGCGCCATCGCCGACAAGGTCGGCGCCATCCTTTGGATTGACATGGCCCACACTGCCGGCCTTATCGCCGCAGGTTTGCTGAAGAATCCCGTGAAGTATGCCCATATCGTCACTTCCACGACTCACAAGACCCTTCGCGGTCCACGCGGAGGTATCATCCTTATTGGCAAGGATTTCGACAATCCCTGGGGCCTTACCACCCCGAAGGGCGTACTCAAGAAGATGAGCCAGATCATCGACTCCAGCGTGTTCCCCGGAGTGCAGGGCGGCCCGCTCGAGCATGTCATTGCCGCCAAGGCCGTCGCCTTCTACGAGGCCATGCAGCCCGAGTATCTTGATTATCAGAAACAGGTCATTGCCAATGCCCAGGCCATGTGCAAGGCATTCCTCGACAGGGGATACCATGTGGTTTCCGGCGGCACTGATAATCACCTTATGCTGATCGACCTCCGTACCAAGTTCCCTGAGGTTACCGGACGTGTGGCGGAGAAGGAGCTCGAGAAGGCCGATATCACCCTTAACAAGAATATGGTCCCTTACGACAGCAGGTCTCCTTTCCAGACCTCCGGTTTCCGCATCGGCACCCCGGCCGTGACCTCGCGAGGATTCGTCGAGAAGGATATGGAGGATATCGTGGAGCTCATCGACACTGTCCTGTCATCTTGTTCCGAGCATATCGGAGCCCTCACTCTCAAGAAGGGCGAGGAACCTACCGCGGAGCAGACGGCATCGCTCTTCGAGCATCGCGCCGTCCTCGAGAAAGTGGCAGCCAAGGTCCATCAGATGACTGCCGGCTATCCGCTCAACAAGTATTAGTGACATTTTGTCAGTCCATGGCGGCTGGCACATACTTTGATTTTTACATTGCGTTCCCGGAAATACCGGGGACGCTTTTTTGAAATATTATTCAAAACTATAACATCATGATCAAACCTTTGGCAGACAGAGTGGTCATCGAGCCTCAGGAGGCCCAGACCAAGACAGCGTCGGGACTTTACATTCCCGATACGGCGAAAGAGAAACCCCAGCAGGGGACGATTGTGGCCGCAGGCCCCGGAAAGAAAGACGAACCTATGGAGGTGAAAGTCGGTGACGTCGTCCTCTATGGCAAGTATGCCGGCACCGAAGTGACCGTCGGCGACAAGAAGTATCTCATCGTAAAACAGTCGGATATCCTGGCTGTCATCTAATATCAGGAGGAAAGCATTATGGCAAAAGAAATAAAGTTCGATGTGGAAGTCCGCTCCAAGATGAAGGAAGGAGCCGACGCTCTCGCAAATGCAGTGAAGGTGACTCTCGGTCCTAAGGGCCGCAATGTTGTCATCGACAAGAAATTCGGAGCTCCCCAGGTGACCAAGGACGGCGTGACCGTCGCCAAGGAGGTCGAGCTGGAGGACCGTTTCGCCAATATGGGCGCCCAGATGGTCAAGGAAGTCGCTTCCAAGACCAACGAGCAGGCCGGTGACGGTACCACCACCGCCACTGTACTGGCCCAGGCCATCATCAACGTCGGTCTGAAGAACGTCACTGCCGGCGCCAATCCCATGGACCTCAAGCGCGGTATCGACAAGGCCGTCGCCGCCGTAGTCGGCAATCTCAAGGAGCAGAGCCAGTCCGTCGGGGACGATTATTCCAAGATCGAGCAGGTCGGTACGGTATCGGCCAACAATGACAACTATATCGGCAAACTCATCGCCGACGCTATGTCCAAGGTAAAGAAGGACGGTGTCATCACTGTCGAGGAGGCCAAGGGCACCGAGACCGAGGTCAAGGTTGTCGAAGGCATGCAGTTCGACAGGGGTTACATTTCCCCTTACTTTATGACGAATGGTGACAAGATGGAGGCCGTCCTTGACGATACCTACATCCTTCTTACCGACAAGAAGATCTCCAACATGGAGGATCTCATGCCCGTGCTCGAGCCGGTTGCCCGTGAGGGAAGGGGTCTTCTCATCATCGCTGAGGATGTAGAGGGTCAGGCTCTGACCACCCTCGTGGTCAACCGTCTGCGCGGTACCCTCAAGGTGGCAGCCGTCAAGGCTCCCGGTTTCGGAGACCGTCGCAAGGAGATGCTCCAGGACATCGCAGTCCTGACTGGCGCTACTGTCATCTCCGAGGAGCGCGGCTTCACCCTTCAGAATGCCACCGTCCAGATGCTGGGCCGTGCGGAGAAGGTCACCATCACCAAGGAGAATACCACCATCGTCGGCGGCGCCGGTGACTCGGCAGCCATTGCCGACAGGGCTGACCAGATCCGCAAGCAGATCGCTACCACGACTTCCGACTACGACCGTGAGAAGCTTCTCGAGCGCCTCGGAAAGCTCGCGGGCGGCGTGGCAGTCCTCTATGTGGGAGCTACCAGCGAGATCGAGATGAAGGAGAAGAAGGACCGCGTCGAGGATGCGCTCAACGCGACCCGCGCCGCAGTCGAGGAGGGCTATCTCCCCGGAGGCGGTGTGGCATACATCCGCGCAGCGTCCGCCCTTACCGGACTCAAGGGTGAGAACGACGATGAGACCACCGGCATCCACATCGTGGCCAAGGCCATCGAGGAGCCTCTCCGTCAGATTGCCGAGAATGCCGGCGTTGACGGCAGTGTCATCGTTCAGAAGATCAAGGAAGGCAAGGCCGACTTCGGATATAATGCACGTACCGACGAGTATGTCAATCTCTACGAGGCCGGTGTCATCGATCCGACCAAGGTCGCGCGCGTCGCGTTGGAGAATGCCGCCTCCGTGGCAGGCATGTTCCTGACGACCGAATGCGGCATCGTGGACATCCCTGAAAAGGAGCCCGCGGCACCCGCAATGCCCGCCGGCGGAATGATGTAGGATAGCCTGCATATGTTGATAAATCCCCGTTTGAGGCCCTCAAGCGGGGATTTATCAACAATTATTAAAAATTTTTGAAAAATAATTTGCAGGTTTGGATTTTATTCCTACCTTTGCACCCGCTTTTACGAAAGCACCATAAAAGTTCATTGAAAAGACTGATAGGAAGTACAAGCAAGTACCGAGAAATTATAAGAATCGAGAGCGTTGATTTCTTTGAAACGCGTCAGGACAGACTAGAGTTATAATAGAATTATACAAAGAAGAGTTTGATCCTGGCTCAGGATGAACGCTAGCGGCAGGCTTAACACATGCAAGTCGCGGGGCAGCGCGGGTAGCAATACCTGGCGGCGACCGGCGGAAGGGTGCGTAACGCGTGAGCAACATGCCCGTATCAGGGGGATAACCGATGGAAACGTCGCCTAATACCCCATAACAACGAGGGCCGCATGACCCATGTTTGAAAGTTACGGCGGATACGGATTGGCTCGCGTGACATTAGCTGGTTGGCGGGGTAACGGCCCACCAAGGCG
>CAMJHW010000037.1 GCA_946405645.1 uncultured Bacteroidales bacterium | reverse complement strand
AGGATGATGTCGACGGCCTGGTCTTCGGTGAGACCGGTGACGTTGAGGGAGAGGTCGTAGTTGCGGGCGTCGTAGCGGCTGGTGCCGGTAAAGCGTTTGATGTAGTTCTCGCGGGATTCATCGACCTTTTCGATGATGTCCTTGGCTTCCTCCTCCGAGACGTTCTGCCGCTCCATTATGCGCTTGATGCGGCTGTCCGTGTCGGCGGTGATGAAGATGCTCTTGAGGTTGGGGTGGTCCTTGAGGACGTGGAAGCCGGAGCGGCCTGCGATGACGCAGGCGCCTTCGGCGGCCAGGCCGCGGAGGATCTCCGCCTCTGCCTTGTAGATGTCGCCGGTGGTGACTTCGGGATAGTACTCGCGTGCATATTCGGAGCCGGACTCGATGATGGCGGATGCCGCGGGCATGGGGGAGATGAGACGGATGAAGTCCGTCAGCCAGTTCTGTTTCTCGCCCTTGATCTCCTCGATGGTCTCCGCGTTCAGGTCGAAACGCTTCATCAGGATCTTGATGAGCTCCTTGTCGAAGAAGTTGATGTCCAGCCTTTCAGCGAGTTTGCGGCCGATGGTGCGTCCTCCGGAACCGACCTCGCGGCTGATGGTGATAACGAATGATTCCTTGAAATTCATTTTATTGTTTATTTAGTATTTGTCTGACATATCTGACGCTTGCTTCGTACTCTTCGTCGGAGTCCAGGTGCTCGATGATCATCGGCATTCGGGGATTCTCGGTGGTGGCGAGGCGGGCATATAGAGGCAAGTCCAGGGATCCGGCGCCGCAAGCGCATTCCTCGAGTTGAAAGGTGTACTCCTCCTTGAGCCGGATATCCTTCAGGTGGCAGCTGACGATGGTACCTTTAAGTTTGGAGAAACACTCTTCCAGGAACTCGTCATTGTAGAAGTATCGTCTAGGAGTCGTGATCATGTTGACGACGTCGAGATGGGTACCGAACTCCGGACGGTCGATGTCTTCGGTCAGCCGGACATATTCGTCCGGACTCGAGGGTATCATCCATGGCATCGATTCGATGCAGAACTTTGTCTTGACAGGGTGGACTGCATCGATAATCTCCCGGACCATCTTTACGGCCATCCGCCATAGTTCATCCGAGAAATTGTCCCTGTATCCTCCATCCCATCGCGGCCCGTACGGGGTGCCGACGACGTTGACGCAGCAGGCGGCGCCGATGGCGTCCGCCATGCGGAGCTGGCCTATGGCGTAGTCCGTCCAGCATCGCCGCACATCCGGGGCAGCGGCGAGGGTGTTGCGCCAGATGCCGACCTCGGCGATGCTCAGGCCGGCTTCGTCGGCCGCGGCCTTGTAGGCCTGGACCGTCTCCTCGCCGGCCAGGTGGTCGACGGGGAATACCACGGCCTCAAGGCCGAGGGCCTTGTGCCTGGCAGCCCACTCCTGAGGAGTGGAGTGTTTCAATGCGGAGGAAATCCCTAAGATCATGCTTTTTGTCGTTTGGTAATGGTGGAATTGATTTCGTCCATGACTTTGTCGGAGAGCTCGTATTTCCCGATGACGAATATCGCCAGGAGGAAGAGGAGGGCCGGAATGAGTGTCACGAGCCAGAGGATGCCCTGCTCGGCGAGGGGAGTCTGGGCCTGGCTGGCGGAATTGAATCCCACCCAGGCCAGCACGAGTCCGGGAATGGTGCCTCCGAGGGCCATTCCCGCCTTCATGAAGATGCAGATCAAGGCATTGACGATGCCCGCTACGCGGCGGCCGGTAGTGTATTCGCCGAAGGTGACGACCTCCGGGACGAGAGCCCACATATAGCCGGTCGCTACGAGGATACCCGTGCTCTTGACGAACTGGATGACGCAGAGCAGCGGGAAGCATCGCTTGAGCGATGGGAAGGACACGGAAAGATACATCAGGACCATGCCGACGATTGCAATTCCCAGGAACAATCTGAACATTCCGTTCTTGCCTATCTTTTTCTTGATGGCCGGCACCAGGGGTAGGAAGATGAACGCGGGTATGGTCCCGAGCCACATGAAGGCCGTCGTCATGAAGGGCGTCGCCCCTATGTTGTAGGTCATGAAGTAAGAGTCGGCGGCATTGCTGATGCTCATCGTCGTGAATGAGATGATGAAGAAGAACGACAGAATGCGCAGCGGCCGGTTGCGGACCAGCTCCATCCATAGGTCGCTGACCTTGACGTCGGCGGAATCCTTCTCGTCCATCACTACCCGTTCCCTGCTCTCGAAGAAACAGAACACCAGGAGCGCAAGGCCCGTGAGGGCGAATATGCTCATGGTAATGAACCAGGCCCTGGAGGACTCCGGAGTATTATAGACCGCGACCATCCTGCCCGTATCGGGATTGAGCACCTTCGGTGCGAATATGGCGATGATGAGGGGCAGAGTCTTGATGATCAGACCAGCGAGATTGGCCAGGAACATGCGCACGCTGGTGAGGACGGTTATCTCGTCCGTGTCACGCGTGAGCGAAGATCCCAGGGCTCCGTAAGGGACGTTGATGAGAGTGAAGCACATGCTCAGTCCCACATAAGTGATGTAAGCGTAGAGTAACGAGCCGCTGAAACCGTTCCAGAAACAGAGCATGGCGAAGGCCGCAAGGGGCAGTCCTCCCAGGATGAGCCATGAGCGGTACTTGCCCCATCTGGGATTGGCTTTGTCGACAAGGGTGCCGACTATCGGGTCCCATATCACGTCTATGATGCGGACCACCAGGAACATCACCGCGGCAACTCCCGGTTTGAGACCGAAGACGTTGGTGTAGAAGAACAGGAGCCAGATGCTTACGGTCTGGTAGATGAGGTTCTGCGCCAGGTCTCCGGAACTGTAGCCTATGCGTTGCCGCCAGGTGAGCTTGTAGTTTCCGTCGTCCATTATCTGGCCATGCGGTAAATGGCGAGCATGTCTTCAGCCGCCAAGACCTTGAACGCACCGACAGTCTCAGTGCCGCCGTTGCTGCACTTGCGGACCATCTCTTCGATTTCAGCGTCCGTGATGTTCCGGTCGATGAGTTCGTGGATGTTGACAGGCATGCCGATATGGTGGTAGAAGCGCTCCATGGCCTCTATGCCCTTGAGGGCGACGCCCTCAGGGTCGTTGTAATCGTTGGGAATGTCCATGACATTGACCGCGAAGCGTACGAAACGCTGAATGTCTTCCTTCATGACATAGCGCGCCCAGCTTGGCCAGACGGCGGCCAAGCCCGCGCCGTGGGTCACGTCGAACATAGCGCTCAGCTCGTGCTCGAGCTTGTGCGTGGCCCAGTCGCCCTCGAGGCCGCAGCCGGTCAGGTCGTTGTGTGCCAGACTGCTTCCCCACATGATCTGTGCGCGGTGGCGGTAGTCCTCGGGATCGGCGAGAACGGCGAACACGCTGTCCTTCATGGTGCGGAGGAGACCCTCGGCGATGGCGTCGGTGAGCGACATGTCCGTGTCGTGGGAGAAATAGCGTTCCATCGTGTGCATCATGATGTCGGTCACGCCGGCTGCCGTCTGGTAAGGCGGAAGAGTGAAGGTTCGGCAAGGGTTCATGATGGCGAACTTGACGCGGCAGAGATTGTTGGAGTAGCCGTGCTTGATCCAGCCGTCTTCGTTGGTTATGACGCTGGAGTCGCTCATCTCGCTTCCCGCGGCGGGAATGGTCAGGACTGCGGCCACGGGAAGGGCGCTCTGCGGATGCGTCTTGTATGCATAGAAATCCCAGACGTCCCCGTCATAGGGGACTCCGTAGGCTATCGCCTTGGACGAGTCAATGACACTGCCTCCCCCGATGGCGAGGATGAAGTCCACGCCTTCCTTGCGGCAAAGGTCTATGCCTTTGTGCACCAATGAGAGGCGGGGATTGGGAACCACTCCGCCAAGCGTGATGAAATCTACGCCTTCGTCGGAAAGGATTCCGCAGATCTTGTCCAGGAGACCGGACCTCTTGGCGCTTTGGCCTCCGTAGTGGACGAGGATCTTGTGGCCCCCATAGCGTTTTATGAGTTTTGCGACTTGTTCTTCCGAGTGGCGGCCGAACACGACCTCTGTCGGGGCATAATAATTGAAATCTTTCATTTTAGTTCAATTTACGTGATTTTTGACAATTTAAGGATTTTCCGTGACAAATCCATATAAATAATGTAACTTCGCGGCGGATTTTGGAAGCAGTATTGTCAATACTTCAGCGTTGTCTCTATATGAATGCAGCACATGGACCCAAGGTATCGGTGATAATTCCCGTTTATTCCGTTGAGGAATATATCGGGCAGTGTGCACGTTCCCTGTTCTCCCAGACTTGGGAGGAATGTGAGTTCATTTTTGTGGACGACGGGTCTCCGGACAACTCCGTATCCGTGCTGGAAGAGATCCTCTTTGAAGAGTTTCCTCAGCTTCAATCCCGTGTGAAGATACTCCACGAAGCCAACTCAGGTCTGCCGCGTGCGCGCATGACAGGCCTTGCGGCCGCCACCGGTGATTACATAATACACGTGGACTCGGACGACTGGGTGGAACCTGACTATGTCAGACTATTGGTGGAGAAAGCTGTTAAGGAGGATGCGGACGTAGTGTATTGCGACTTTTTCAAGGAATATACAAGGACGAACAAAGTGTGCTGCGAAGGAGACCTGGTTTCGGAGACAGGGCCCGTGGCGGCGAAAGGTATGCATAACAATGTCATACGCGGATACATGTGGAATAAGCTTGAGAGGCGTTCGCTCTATGACCTGCCGTCGATGTTCGTACCGGTGCATGGCTTCCACGAGGATCTTGTATTCCAGACTCAGACGCTTTGCAATGCAAGGAAGGTCGTACACCTGAACGAACCTCTCTATCATTACCGCCGCCGCCGCAAAGGCGCCCTTACATCCAGCTCTCTCATCCCCACACGCAGGCAGTCTTCGGAGAACATGCTCTGTCTCTATGATGCGCTTCCGAAGGACGGCGTCGCTATTGCCGCCTGCGGCATCGACATTCTGTTGAGGGGCGGCTGGTACAGTGCCTGCATATTGAATTTCAAGCTGTTGCGTGCTCACCCCGAGGCTGTGGAGGCCCTTCTCGATGCAGACTATGTATATAACTGCCGTGTGCCTGTATCCAAACAGCGGTTTACCAAGTTCATCTGCCGCCTCGTCTGCCTGAAGGAGAATAAACGTATGGATTCTCGGAAATCATACCTTTTATAGGTATCTTTGTATATGAATGAATTGTTTACAGGGACAGGCATTGCACACAGCATCCTCCTGTTCGCCATAGTCATCGCTTCCGGGCTGTATATGTCCCGGTTCAAGTTCAAGGGCATCTCCATCGGTTCCACCTGGATACTCTTCCTCGCCATCCTGCTCAGCCATTTCGGATTCAGGGCGGATCCCACCGTACTTGCCTTCATGAAGGATTTCGGCCTGATCCTGTTCGTGTTCTCCATAGGCCTTCAGGTCGGCCCGGGATTCTTCCACTCCTTCAAGATCGGCGGGGTCAAGCTTAATCTGCTTTCCTTCTTCGGAATACTCCTGGCCGTTCTGGTAACTCTTGTCATCCACCTGGTGACCGGCGAGAACCTGCATACGATGGTGGGCGTGATGTCCGGTGCCGTGACCAATACTCCCGGGTTGGGAGCCGCGCAGCAGTCTTTGTCGGACATGATGCTCGAGGGAGGATCTTCTGCCGGGGCCGCAGCCGATACAGTTTCGGGCATGGCTTCGGCATATGCCGTAGCATATCCGCTCGGAGTCATCGGCGTCATCATGATAATAGCCCTCTTCAAGCCCCTCTTCAAGATAGATCTGGCGAAGGAAAAGGCTGAGATGGAAATTGAAGAAGGCGACGCTGACGTGGCGCGCCGTATGCATGTCGAGGTCGAGAACCCCGCGGTCATCGGACACAGCCTGGGCGAAATCATGAAGGAAGTGGGCGACAGTGTGGTGATTTCGAGGCTTCTTCGTGGCGGGGTGATTACAATACCGGGCCATGATACCGTCTTCGAGAAGGGTGACAAGCTCCTGATCGTGACTTCCCAGCCTCATGTCGATACCTTGCGCCTCATCTTCGGCGAGGAGGTCCCGATGCATCAGCAGGATTGGATAAAGATGAACGAGTCGCTGGTGACACGAAGGATGGCCATCACCAAGTCCTCCTTGACGGGCAAGCGCCTCAAGGACCTTCGCCTCAGATCCGTCCACGGCGTTACCGTTACGAGGGTCGTCCGTTCCGGTGTCGAACTGGTGGCGACCCCCAACCTCAAGCTCCAGATGGGCGACGGTATCCAAGTGGTCGGAGTAGAGTCCGAACTCGACCAGGTCGCCGCCATGGTCGGCAACAAGCCGGAGGATCTCTCCCACCCCAACCTTGTTCCCATCTTTTTCGGAATCGCACTTGGAGTCATCTTCGGTTCGCTGCCTTTCCATTTCCCCGGCATACCCCAGCCAGTCAAGCTCGGTCTCGCCGGAGGACCCCTCATCATCGCCATCCTTCTCGGTCACTTCGGCCCCCAGTGGCACATTACCACATATACGACTCACAGCGCCAATATGATGCTGCGCGAGATCGGCATCAGTTTCTTCCTTGCCGCTGTCGGCCTCGGAGCCGGAGAAGGATTCGTTTCCTCGATCGTCAACGGAGGTTATTGGTGGATCCTCTATGGAGTGCTGATTACGACTATACCGATTTTCGTGCTTGGGCTTGTAGCTCGTCTGGTGTTCAAACTCAACTTCTATCAGCTGTGCGGCTTGATTGCGGGCTCGATGACCAATCCCGCTGCGCTTGCCTACGCCCAAGGCGAGTACGGAACCGAGTATACTTCCGTCAACTATGCGACTGTCTATCCCTTGTCTATGTTTCTCCGCGTGCTGGCTGCGCAGATGCTGATACTGTTCTCATTCTGACAGTACGCTATGCAGCACGTGCTATGATACTGAAGCCTGTCCTTACCGGGACAGGCTTTTTCGTTTTCAGGCTGGAAAAATCATTATTTTTGGGGATTGCCCTGAAAACTGGAGTTGGCTACTTTTGCAGACCGAAAAGTGTATTGTATGAAAAGGTTTGTATTGGTGGCCATGGCATTTGCCATCGGTATCTTTGCCAGGGGCCAGCAGAAACTGAGTGTAGGCGGATATGGCGAGGTCGCCTTGAGCCGCAATTTCTACAGCGATCATGTCTATCGCTATACTTCAGCGTCTTCGCATGTCGGCGAGCAGCACGGCCGTTTCGACGTGCCTCATTTCGTGGTTTATCTGGGATATGATTTCGGCAAAGGCTGGACCATGCAGTCCGAGATCGAGTTCGAGCATACCGGTACCGGCGCCGCGGTGGAGAAAGAGTTCGAAGAGGCCGGTGAATGGGAGAGCGAAGTGGAAAAGGGGGGCGAAGTGGAACTCGAACAGTTCTGGATCCAAAAGAGTTTCAGCTCCGCTTTAAATATAAGGATGGGCCATATGGTCGTGCCGGTCGGCGGGCTCAACAATGCCCATGAACCGTTGAACTTCTTCACTGTGTACCGTCCGGAAGGGGAGTACACCATCCTTCCTTCGACATGGCATGATACCGGCATAAGTCTTTGGGGACGTACGGACAACTGGCGCTATGAGGTGCAGATGATAGCCGGTCTGGATGCTTATATGTTCAGCCGCGACAATTTCATCAGGAACGGGGCCGGATCTCCCTTCGAATTCAAGGTCGCCAACAAATACGGTTTCGTAGGACGCTTGGACAACTATTCCGTAAAGAATCTCCGCATAGGTCTCAGCGGGTATTATGGCAACTCCATGCATAACACGTACCCTTACGAGAAACTTTCCGACACCTATTCCGACGTCAAGGGACGTACGGCGTTCGGGGCTCTGGATTTTGAGTACAAGGGCAAGCGGCTTACAGCCAGGGGTAATGCAGACTATGGTTATGTCGGAGACGCCGCCACCATAAGCAAACTCAAGCGCAACCGGACCGCCAACGAAGCTCCCTATGACAAGTCCACCATCGGCCAGAATGCCGTGGCGGCGGGGACTGAAGCGGGATATGACATCCTGCCTTGGTTCAGCCCCAAGGATGAGGAGCAGAAACTATATGTTTTCGGCCGCTACGAATACTATGATTCGTTCATACCCGGTCCCGGCCAGACGGACAATGTCCCATATACGGCCAAGCATCGTATCGCATTCGGTATCAACTGGTTGCCGGTACCGGAAATAGCCGTTAAGGCGGAGTGGTCGCACCGCTTCCTCCCGTCACAGTACAACGATGAGCCTTCCATTTCGATAGGCGTCGCCTACATGGCTTTTTTCAAGAGATAATCAATTAAATGTAAGATAGAGTTATGAAAAAGTCTTTAAGAATTTCAGCGTTACTGACTCTCGGAGCCCTCGCACTTGTTTCGTGCAACGGCAAGGAGGACCTCGAAGTCCTCTCAAAGGAAGAATCGGCTCTCAAGTCCGTCGTCGAGCATTATGTTCCCAATGTCATCTATGATATTTATGGCAATCTCGCGGACAAGACTGAGGACCTGTGGAAACAATTGGCCGCACTAAGGGATGCCGGATCCCTGTCCCAGACCGATATCGACAAGGCTTGCGCCACTTTCCTTGAGGCGCGTGAATACTGGGAAAAGAGCGAGGCTTTCCTTTTCGGAGCCGCGACCGCTTTCGGCATCGATCCGCATATCGACTCCTGGCCGCTTGACAAGGACAAGCTTGCCCTGTCCCTTTCCAATGCCGAGGTCATCGCGCATCTTCTTTCCGAAGGCGCAGGTGCAGCCGATGAAGTAGGCGCCGCATCCTTGGGTTTCCACGGAATTGAATTCATCCTTTTCCGTGACGGTAAGAACCGCACTGCCGCCGCTCTTCAGGGTGACGAGACAGATGCTTCTTTCGCCGGACGTAAGGTCTCCGGACATAACGAACTCATTTTCGCAGCCGCGGTTGCCGAGGATCTCTATAATTCATGCGCGCAGCTTCAGGTCTCCTGGAATCCCAATGCCCCCAAGAACCGCCAGGATCTTATTGAAAAACTCGAACTCAACTGCACGGTTGAGGGCTCGGATATGACCTTCGGCGAGAATCTCCTTGGTGCGGCTGCAGCGGGCAGCACCTACGCGACATGGCAGGAGGCTGCCGCCAAGTCCATCCTGAACGGAAGCGCCAGCATTGCCGACGAGGTGGCGAACACAAAGATCGGCACGGCCCACTACGTCAACAGCGCCGGCTATGACGCAGACTACATCGAGTCTCCGTATTCACACAGGTCGTACCATGACTTCCGCGACAATATCCTCAGCATACAGTATTCTCTATATGGCGCTGCCGGAGCGACCACGGCCGGATCCAAATCTCTCATCTCTTTCATGAAGGAATTCGGCTACGGTGGAGTATCCACGCTTGAGTCCGACCTGAAGGCTGCGCTTGCTTCCCTGCAGGCATGCATCGACAGCGGGGTCGCCTTTGTCGAGAATCCCCAGTCGGATCTTGCGGAGAAGGCCATCGTGGCCATCAATAAACTGAATGACGATCTCGGCGACGCCGCAGACTGGATCGTGAAACTTTAAAACTACACTGTTATGAAGATACATGGACTGATTCCCTTGTTGGCATTGTCCCTCCTGGCGTTTGCCTGTGACCGTTCTGGTGAAGAACCGAAACCCCGGGAGACGGATGCGAAATACGTAGGAAAGGCTGTCGGTAACTTCACGGCGGAGGAGTGGTACCCGGGCGGATTGCTCGGTACCACTTTGAACGTTGCTGACGACAGCTATGAAGACGAGGCTCCCGCCGTGACCGAGCAGGGGCTGAGCCGCGCTTTCGTGCACGGCGAGATGTTCTTTGAACGCAACGTAACGCTCAATACTGCTCCGTTCAAGGGCCTTGGCCCGGCTGCAGTACGCAAGTCCTGCCTGGACTGCCATCCAGGATACGGACACGGACAGTGGCAGGATGCATATGCCGCCAACGGCAGCCGTTCATACGGTAACGGTTACCTTCTGGTCGTATATCATCCCGTAGAGCCCGGTTCCAATGACGGACCGTATGTGTCGGAAGTGACCGGAATGCCCCAGACCATGGCCGCCGATCCCTTCCTTCCCCCCATCGACGAGAGCCAGATACGCATCACTTGGAACATCGTTCCGGCCATGGAAAGCGGGCTCCCGATGCAGTTTGCGGACGGTGAGACTTATTCCCTGATTTATCCTGAACTCACTATCCCCGAAAGTGCATTCAATACCGATCCTACTCCGTATTCCGATGGCCGCCAGGTGGCTTTCCGCCTCGAATCCACCATCGGTATTCCCGGCAGCGGCCTTATCGACGCGATTCCTCAGGACAGCATCAAGGCCCAGTATGCGAAAGAGTCGAGGTTCGTCGAGCTCAATCCTGCATTTTGGGACAAGTCTGCCGGAGATTTCGCCGCTTCCGCCTATTATCACAACTGGCAGAAAGGAGAATATGGCGACGGATACGATGCCGACGGCAACTTCGTACCGCGCGACACTTACAATGGCGGCAAGGCCCTTAAGCGCTTCACTTATGCGATGACCCGCGCCACCTTGCAGGACGGAGCCGGCGCCAACGCCATCTGGAATATAACGAATGTGTCCCGTCCCGACCGCCCGTTCCTCTATACTACGGCCGCATGGGCAAAGAAGATGTCCGAAACTCCGTCCGTGATCGCGTCGATCAAGGCGGAAGGGGAGCGTTCTCCCTATTATGTCGATGTCGACGGTGACGGTACAGTGACCGATGCGGAGATTTCCGAGGCGGTACTTGCCCTCCTCTCTCCTTCGACCAATCAGTTCGACAACGCATATCACAATTTCGAGCCGGAAATGGATCCGGACGAGTTCTATGATTTCATGGTTTGGCACCGCGGACTTGCGGTTCCCCGTGCCCGCAACCTCAATGACGAGGCTGTACAGAAAGGCAAGAAACTGTTTACGGATATGGGGTGCGCCTCTTGTCACCGTCCTTCCTGGACCACCGGTGATGACAACTACTGGGCTCCCGCCATTAACGGTACCAAGCCGCTCCCGCGTTACAAGAACCAGAAGATATGGCCGTATTCGGATTTCATCCAGCATCGTCTGTGGATGAAGAATGATATCCATGGCACCTGGTGCCGCACTACACCGCTTTGGGGTCGTGGTCTGTCCACTCAGAATACCGGCCGCAGCGACCGTCTGCATGACTGCCGCGCCCGTAATGTGATCGAGGCTATCATGTGGCACGGTTTTTCCAAGAAGAGCGATGCCTATCCTTCCGTTGAGAAGTTCTCCAAACTTCCCAAGGAAGACCGCGACGCCGTCGTAAAATTCATAGAGTCGATATAGTATGAAGAAAGCAACCAAATACTTGGGCTATGGGTCTTTGGCAGCCGTCATCATCATGATGGTGGCTGCCACGATCCTCGAAAAGCTTCGTGG
>CAMJHW010000036.1 GCA_946405645.1 uncultured Bacteroidales bacterium | reverse complement strand
GCGAGGCGTTTTTGTTGTTTAGACGCAGGAGGATTGGTAGAGGTTCTAGAGTCCTTTTACGTCATATTTCACATCAGCAGCGGAACAACAGAGAGCTCCGGCCTCCCACCATTGATTTTCGGTTGATTAAAAGAAATAATCGAAAAATTATATTAAAATAGTTGCACAGCTAAATTATTTAGCTATATTTGCAAAAAACCGATTCTTTTATGAAACGACTCACCAAGAAAGAGGAAATTATTATGGAACACTTCTGGGAGAAAGGCCCGCTGTTTGTCAGGGAGTTACGGGAATTGTATCCGGAACCTCGGCCGCATTTCTCTACCTTGAGCACCCAGGTCCGGACGCTCCAGGAGGAAGGTTTCGTCGACCATAAGTCCTATGGCCCTACTTATCAGTATTTCGCCAAGGTGACCAAGGAAGAGTATAAGCAGCGCTCGCTGGTCGGCCTTATTGACAAGTATTTTGACAATTCGTACCTGAGCGCGGTCTCGGCTCTTGTAAAGGAAGAGAAGATTTCAGTCGAAGAGTTGAAAGAGCTTATCGAACTGGTTGAGAAAGGAGAACAGAAATGATGGATTTCCTTATTTATGAAGGTAAGGTGGCGGTCGCGCTGCTGGTATTCTACCTTTTTTACCGTTTCCTTTTGAAGAAGGAGACGTTTCATCGGTTCAACCGTGTGGTGCTGGTGGGGACGGCGGTGCTCTCGTTCCTGCTTCCGCTGTGCATAATTACCATCCATAAGCCGGTGGAGATGGATGAACTTGTGACCGGCACGGTTGAGATTAATTCTGCTATTTCTGCTACTGATACTGCGTTACCTAGTGTAGAATTGGCGTCCGCCGTCTCTCCATCAATACCTTGGTGGATGATAGTGCTCACTGTGTTGTTTTGGTCAGGTGTGGCTTTTGTGTTGATCCGGGTTCTAGTTTCGATTCTGTCCATCATTAGTATTGTCCGTATAGGAGAACAAGTACTGGAGGAAGATGGCTGCAAAGCAATTGTCACGGATCGGGATATCGACCCCTTCAGTTGGATGAGGTACATCGTCCTGTCCCGGAAAGACTGGGAAAGCGACCATGCGCCCATTCTCGCGCATGAGAAAGCGCACATCGGCCTCGGGCATTCTTTGGAAATACTCGTGGTGGATATTCTTTCCTCTCTTCAGTGGTTTAATCCTGCCATCTGGATGCTCCGCTCCGACCTACGGGAACTGCACGAGTACGAGGCCGATGACGCAGTCCTCCGCGCCGGCACCAATATTAAAGAATACCAGTATCTACTAATAAGAAAAGCTGTCAGCAAGAGCGGCTACTCGGTTGCTAACAGCTTTAATCACAGTATCCTTAAAAATCGTATTACTATGATGTCAAAATCCAGATCGCCTCTTTCGAGGGGCTGGCGGGTGCTTTATCTGCTCCCGCTCGTCTGCCTGGGCATAGGCCTGCAGGCAAAGACTGTCTACGTCCCGTCGGACAACGATAGCGATAATCTTCAGAATCCGCTGATTATCTTGCGGTCGGCATGGGGAGAGGAGAAAGAGATTACCAAGGATGAGTACGATGATCTCTCTCAATCCCGAATCCAGTCCATCCAGATGCTGAAAGACGAGGACGCATGGAAAAAGTATGGTGACAAGGCGGCACACGGAGTAATCGTTGTCAATTTGAAGGTGCCGATGGAAATGGAGGAAATCGTCGTGGTCAGCTATCGGGATAAAGAGGATGAATTGATTCCTTTCCGCTTGATTCCGGATCAAATGCCAAGATTCCAGGGAGGTGATCTCAACGAGTTCTCCAAATGGCTTTGCCGGCAGATAGTGGTCCCGAAAGATTGCAATCACGCAGGAACTATGAGAGTCTCTTTCGAAGTGTACGCGGACGGAACGGTCGGAGATGTCGAGGTCACGGAAAGCGTGTGCCAGGAGTTGGATGCACTGGTGACGGCTTCCATCCTCAAATCTCCGAAGTGGGAGCCCGGAACGGCTAAGAACGGAACTCCCATCGCTACGAACCTGAGGATTCCTATCGTATTCCAGGTTCGCTCTGTGCCGAAGAATTAAGCGGTTGTCAAATCCATCCGTTGAATTATGCCATTGGATCGGCCTTGGGGCGTTTTGTTATTTCGTGGTAAATGCGTACATTCGGGGTAATAATCGCTAAAACCAATCGATCCGTTATGAAGAAACACTTTTTCCTCGGGCTGTGCGCGCTCCTGCTGGGGGCAACCGCAGCCTTTGCGCAGTTCCCCGGTTTCCGTCAGCAGCCGATCACCAACGGCATGAAAGACACCTACAAGGACTATTTCATGATCGGCGTCGCCGTCAACAACCGCAACGTCACCGATCCCGACCAGATGGCCCTCATCAAGAGGGAGTTCAACAGCATCACCGCCGAGAACGCCATGAAGCCCCAGCCCACCGAGCCGGAGAAAGGCGTGTTCAACTGGGAGGAAGCCGACCGCATCGCCAATTTCTGCCGCGAGAACGGCATCAAGCTCCGCGGCCACACTCTTATGTGGCACAGCCAGGTCGGAAGATGGATGTACATGGATGACAAGGGCAACCTCCTTCCGAAGGAGGAGTTCTATGCCAACATGAAGCATCACATCCAGGCTATAGTGAACCGCTACAAGGATGTTGTCTATGCGTGGGATGTCGTCAATGAAGCCGTCCAGGACAGCCCCGTGCGCGCCGGCCAGTCGCCGATGCGCCAGTCGCCGATGTTCCAGATCGCCGGTGAGGAGTTCATCTACAAGGCCTTCGAGTATGCCCACGAGGCCGACCCGAACGCCCTCCTGTTCTACAATGATTACAATGACGCCGAGCCTGGCAAGAGCCAGCGCATCTTCGAACTCGTGCAGCGCATGAAGGCTGCCGGCGTTCCGATCGACGGTATCGGCATGCAGGGCCACTACAATATCTACAGCCCCAGCGCCGAGGAGATCGACGCTGCCATCACCAAGTATAAATCCATCGTCAAGCACATCCATATCACCGAGCTCGACATCCGTGTCAATACCGAGCAGGGCGGCCAGCTCAACTTCAGCCGCGGCCAGGGTGCGCCCGTCGCTTCCTGGCAGAATACTCTCCAGACCGACCAGTACGCCAAT
Source organism: uncultured Bacteroidales bacterium (assembly GCA_946405645.1). The sequence goes on along the minus strand of CAMJHW010000036.1, from coordinate 8,408 downwards.
CTTTTCAAGGTGCTCCGCAAGCACAAGGATGTAATCGACTGCGTCACTTTCTGGAACCTCAGCGACCGCGACTCCTGGCTGGGCGCGGCGAACTCGCCGCTCCTTTTCGACTCCAATTACAGGCCGAAACAGGCATATAATGTCGTCAAGAACTTCGACCCCGCACAGGACAACGCAGTTGTCCGCGAGGACTTCCGGCCTTCCGAGCTGAACCAGCCCGGCCAGCAGTATCCTATGGTCAATTCCCAGGGCTATGCCCGCTTCCGCGTGGATGCTCCCAAGGCACAGTCGGTCATTGTGAGTCTCGGCCTCGGCGGCTCGGGCGGCACCGTCCTCCACAAGGCTCCGGACGGCAGCTGGATGGGTACGACCTCCGGCCCTATGGACGAGGGATTCCATTATTATCACCTGACCATCGACGGCGGTGTCGTCAACGATCCCGGCACCCACAACTACTTCGGCTCCTGCCGCTGGGAGAGCGGTATCGAGATCCCCGCACATGACCGCGCCTTCTATGAGGAGCGCGACGTCCCGCACGGAACGGTGCAGGAAGTCCGTTTCTGGTCCAAGAGCCAGAACAAACTTTTGAGGGCCTTCGTGTATGTCCCTCCGACTTACGACACCTCGAAGAAGAAAGCCAAGTTCCCCGTCCTCTATCTGCAGCATGGCTGGGGCGAGAACGAGTATGCCTGGTTCAACCAGGGCAAGGCCAACCTTATCATGGACAACCTCATCGCCGAAGGAAAGATCGAACCTTTCCTCGTCGTGACCACCTATGGAATGATCAACGACGTCCCGATGGGTCATATGAACGACTACACGGCAGAGGATTTCGAGACTGTGCTCTGCGATGAACTCGTACCTTATATAGATTCCCACTACAAGACCCGTACGGACAAGTGGGGCCGTGCCATGGCCGGCCTGTCGATGGGAGGCTATGAAACGTCCATCATTACCCTCCGCCGTCCGGAAGTGTTCGGATACTACGGCCTCCTCAGCGGCGGTTCTTATTCGCCGAAGGATATCAAGGACCCGAATCAGGTGAGGGGTATCTTCATCGGGTGCGGCTCCAAAGAGAATCCCGATGCCGTTACCAAATCTGCCGCAGACCTCCGTGCCGCGGGCATCAATGCCCAGTCCTACGTTTCTGAAGGCACCGCCCACGAATTCCTGACCTGGCGCAGGATTCTCCGTGAGATGGCCCCCACGCTCTTCCGTTAATTGAAGCCTGGAAATTAGTTGAAAGCCCCCGCAGAATTTCTACGGGGGCTTTTATATGGTGATCAAGAGTTATTCGGTCAGGAAATGTATGTACTCGGAAGGAAGGCAGCCGTACTCGTCCTTGAAATACTTGGAAAACTGCTTCGGCGAGAAGCCCACGCTCCATGCGATCTGGGAGACGGACGTCTCTCCGCTCTCCAGCATGTCACGTCCTTTCTGCAGCCGCTTGATGCGTATGTATTCGAGCGGAGACCTCCCGGTGAGATAGATAAGCTTCTTGTAAAGTCCGCTGCGGGAGATGCCGAGTTTCGTGCGCAGCATGTCGATGGTGTATTCGCTGTCCTGGAGATTGTTCTCTATCTCCTCGTCAATCCTGGCTAGGAGCTCCCTATCCATCTTGCTGATCATCTTCTTGCCCGCAGGCCAGCTGTTCCTTACATCGTATGCCGCCGGAGGAGTGTCCGCCGCGGGGGTATCAGGCTCCGGGACATCTTCTTCAGCAGTCTGTCCGGTAACGTCGTCCCCGGGCCCATTTCCCAGGACAGCGCTTCTGCTTTGGGCAGCCGACATGTTCAGGAGATACTCGATCTTTTCTTCATATGGCGCGTCTCGAGCAGAAGCCAAAGGAGAATGGCCACCGCTAAAAGCAACAAGATGGACAAAAGGAATGAAATCGGTGATATTCCGGGATGCTGGAGTATGAAAACGGGATAGTGGGGAAACATATGCGTTATTCAGATGTAAAAGTTTAGTCTATGCAAATTTAGCTATCTTTTACATAGCAAGCATTCCGTTTTTGTAATAAATGCTGCCCAAATATGTAATATAAAAATGATTGCTTATCCCAAATTGATATCGATGAGTGGCGTTACTGTTAATTATATTTCATTTTCTTTTGATTTTAAAACATGCGTCGTAATGATATGCGCTATCCTATCATCTGGGTGTCTGCATGTTATGCTGTAAGTTCATTTGGCCGCTCATTTGGTGTGTAAGATTTGTGCTTTCGAAGAAAAACACGTATATTGTATCGGATTATGACCGCTGACCATACAATTCAACACCAATAACCGATAAAGAATTATGAAGAAATCTTTGATTCTCGGCCTGTGCGCGCTCATCTTGTGCCCGTTCCTGGCCAGTGCCCAACGCAACAATGCTCCGGTGGTCCTTACCGACGGCCTTAAAGACGCCTATAAGGACTACTTCATGATCGGAGTTGCGGTCAACAACCGCAACGTTACGGATCCCGACCAGATGGCCCTCATCAAGAGGGAGTTCAACAGCATCACTGCTGAGAATGCCATGAAGCCCCAGCCCACCGAACCCGAAAAGGGTGTCTTCAACTGGGAGGAGGCCGACCGCATCGCCAACTTCGCCCGTCAGAACGGCATCAAGCTCCGTGGCCATACCCTCATGTGGCATAGCCAGATAGGCCGCTGGATGTATATGGACGACAAGGGCAATCTCCTTCCGAAGGAGGAGTTCTACGCCAACATGAAGCATCACATCGACGCCGTCGTCAACCGTTACAAGGATGTCGTCTATGCGTGGGACGTCGTCAACGAGGCAGTGGCCGACAGCCCTGTCCGTGAAGGCCAGTCGCCGATGCGCCAGTCGCCGATGTTCCAGATCGCCGGTGAGGAGTTCATCTACAAGGCCTTCGAGTATGCCCACGAGGCCGACCCGAACGCCCTCCTGTTCTACAACGACTACAATGACGCCGATCCCGGCAAGAGCCAGCGCATCATGGAGCTTGTCCAGAGGATCAAGGCTTCGGGCGCCCATATCGACGGTATCGGCATGCAGGGACACTACAATATCTATGGCCCTACTCCCGAGGAAGTCGATGCCGCCATCACCAGGTATAAATCAGTGGTGAAGCACATCCATATCACCGAGCTCGACATCCGCGTCAATACCGAAAGAGGCGGACAGCTGAACTTCAGCCGCGGCCAGGGCACTCCCATCGAGGCCTGGCAGACCGCTCTCCAGAACGACCAGTACGCCAGTCTCTTCAAGGTGCTCCGCAAGCACAAGGATGTCGTCGACTGCGTCACTTTCTGGAATGTCGGTGACCGTGACTCCTGGCTCGGAGCCAACAATTCACCCCTCCTCTTCGACACTGAGTACCAGCCCAAGCGCTCCTACTTCCTTGTCAAGGGCTTCGATCCCGCCCAGGACAATGCCGTCATCCGCGAGGACTTCAAGCCTTCCGAGCTGAACCAGCCCGGCCAGCAGTATCCTATGGTCAATTCCCAGGGCTACGCCCGTTTCCGCGTCTATGCTCCGATGGCCCAGTCCGTCATCGTCAGCCTCGGACTCGGCGGCTCCGGCGGCACAGTCCTCCGCAAGGTTGACGGCGGCTACTGGATGGGTACGACCGCAGGACCTATGGACGAGGGCTTCCATTACTATCATCTGACCATCGACGGCGGTGTCGTCAACGATCCCGGCACCCACAACTACTATGGCTCATCCCGCTGGGAGAGCGGTATCGAGATTCCCGCTCACGACCGCGCCTTCTATGAGGAGCGCAGCGACGTCCCTCACGGAACCGTAGAGCAGGTCCTGTTCTGGTCCGAGAGCACCAAGCAGATGCGCCGCGCCTTCGTGTATGTCCCTCCGACCTACGACACCTCCAAGAAGAAGGCCAAGTTCCCCGTCCTCTATCTGCAGCATGGCTGGGGTGAGAACGAGTATGCCTGGTGGAACCAGGGCCACGCCAACCTCATCATGGACAACCTCATCGCCGAGGGCAAGATCGAGCCGTTCCTCGTCGTCATGACCTACGGTATGACCAACGAGCAGCGCCTCGGCATCCCCGGCCCGACCAGCGCCGACTTCGGTACCGTACTCTGTGACGAGCTCGTGCCGTACATCGACTCCCACTATAAGACCCGCACCGACAAGTGGGGCCGCGCCATGGCCGGCCTGTCGATGGGCGGCGGCGAGACCCACACCATCACTCTCGCCCGTCCTGAGATGTTCGGATACTATGGCCTGCTCAGCGGTGGCGTTTACACTCCTCAGGAGATCAAGGATCCCAACCAGGTGAGGGGTATCTTCATCGGCTGCGGTTCCAAGGAGAGCGCCGAGCGTACGCTCAATGCCGTCGCCGACCTCAAGGCCGCCGGCTACAATGCCAAGGGCTATATCTCCGAAGGCACTGCACACGAGTTCCTCACTTGGAGGCGCTGCCTGCTCGAGATGGCTCCGATGCTCTTCAAATAGAAAGCAGTTCCATACAGTTTTAGGTCCCGGCACTGTGTCGGGACCTTTTTTTTATTATATTTGTGTTTAATTAATACCCAAGTGAATGGAGATTTCGAACCGCTCCCGCAATATGCAGAGCTCGCCTATACGCAAGCTCGCCGCTTACGCCGACGCTGCCAAGCGTCAGGGCATACACGTTTATCACCTCAATATCGGCCAGCCCGACATCAAGACCCCGCTTTGCGGCCTCGAAGCCGTCAAGTCCATGGACCGCTCCATCCTCGAGTACAGCCCTTCGCAGGGCATGCTCAGCCTGAGGGCGAAGATGGTCTCCTATTATGCCGAATACGGCATCGACATCAGCCCCGATGAGATCATCATTACGGCCGGCGGCTCCGAGGCGGTGCAGTTCGCATACATGGCTTGCCTGGACCCTGGGGACGAGATCATAGTCACCGATCCGTCGTATGCCAATTACATGGCTTTCGCCACCAGTTGCGGCGCTGTGATGAAACCCATCCACACCTCCATCGAGGACGGGTTCAAGCTCCCGCCGGTGGAGAAGTTCGAGGAGCAGATCACTCCCAAGACCAAAGCCATTCTCATCTGCAACCCCAACAATCCTACGGGATATCTCTATACCAAGCAGGAGATGCGCCAGATCCGCGATATCGTCAAGAAGCACGATCTGTTCCTGTTCTCCGACGAAGTCTATCGCGAGTTCATCTACTCGAAGGAGCCTTACATATCCGCCTGTCATCTGGAGGGTATCGAAGATAATGTCGTTTTGATCGACTCCGTCTCCAAGCGCTATTCCGAGTGCGGTATCCGCATCGGCGCGCTCATCACGAAGAACAAGGAAGTCAGGGAGTCGGTAATGAAGTTCTGCCAGGCCCGTCTGAGCCCTCCTCTCATCGGGCAGATCATTGCCGAGGCTTCGCTCAGCACCCCTAAGGAATACATGTCCCAGGTCTATGAGGAGTATCTTGCCCGGCGCAATTTCCTTATCGACGGCCTCAACAAGATCCCCGGAGTGTATTCTCCCATTCCTATGGGAGCCTTCTATACTATGGTGCGGCTGCCCGTCAAGGATGCTGACGATTTCTGCAAGTGGTGCCTTACGGACTTCTCATACAAGGGCCAGACAGTGATGATGGCACCGGGATCCGGATTCTACACCGACCCTTCCGAGGGCCGGGACGAAGTCCGAATGGCATATGTCCTCAACCGTGATGACCTTGCCAAAGCCCTCGAGGTCCTCGCCAAAGCCCTCGAGGCCTACAACTCCCGTTAGAAAAAGCACAAAACATATCGATTTGTTCCTGAATCGGGACTGAACAAACAAAAAAAGAACAAAACGCGACGTTTTGTTCTTTTTTCGCTTGATATGGATTCCTCGAAGGAGACCTTCGAAGAAGGATGGACTTAGAACGACAGGGCGATGGCGATGAAGTCGTCGGCCTTGAGGGCTGCGCCGCCGATGAGGCCTCCGTCGATGTCGGGCTGGGCGAAGAGCTCCTTGGCGTTGGAGGGCTTGCAGCTGCCGCCGTAAAGGATGGTGAGGTCGTCGGCGACCTGGGCGCCGAACTTCTCACAGACGACCTTGCGGATGAAGGCGTGGATCTCCTCGGCCTGCTCTGCAGTGGCGGTCTTGCCGGTACCGATGGCCCAGACGGGCTCGTAGGCCACGATGATGCTCTTCATGTCATCGGCGGTGAAGTTGTAGAGGACGTTCTTGATCTGAGCCTCGCAGACGTCGAAATGCTTGCCGGCCTCGCGCTCGTCGAGGTTCTCGCCGACACAGAGGATGACCTTAAGGCCTGCGCCGAGGGCGAGCTTGGTCTTCTCGACAAGCTTCTCATCGGTCTCGCCGTAGTACTGACGGCGCTCGGAATGTCCGAGGATAGTGTATTCGCAGCCTGCGGACACGAGCATGTCGGCGGAGACTTCGCCGGTGTAGGCGCCCTTGGCGTGGTCCGCGCAGTTCTCGGCGGACAGGCCGACTACGGTACCCTTCACGACCTCGGAAACGGGGCAGAGGTGAGTGTAAGGAGTGGCGACGATCAGTTTGACTTCTGCAGGGACCTCAGCGGACCTTGCGACGACTGCCTTGGCAAGCTCGATGCCTTCAGGAACTGTAGTGTTCATTTTCCAGTTGCCTGCTACAATGTTCTTTCTCATAATTCGTATAAATAGTTCGTTGATTTCCGTAGACTGCAAATATACTCAATAATCCGGAAATAATGACTATCTTTGCATGATTGACTTACTGAATTATACATAATCATTCGATGAAGAATTTCGTAGAAGAACTCAGATGGAGGGGCATGATCCACGATATCACCCCTTCGACCGAAGAAGAGCTTAAGAAAGGACCCATGTCCGCATATGTCGGCATCGACCCCACGGGCGACAGCCTCCATATCGGCCATCTGGTCAGCATCATGATACTCAAGCATTTCCAGGCTTGCGGCAACAAGCCTTTCGCCCTCGTGGGCGGAGCCACCGGCATGATCGGCGACCCGTCGATGAAGAGCCAGGAGCGCAACCTCCTCGACGAGGCTACCCTCGAGCATAACGTCGCCTGCATCAAGGCACAGCTCGGCCGTTTCCTCGACTTCGAGTCCGACGCCCCCAACAAGGCCGAGCTGGTGAACAACTATGACTGGATGAAGGACTATACCTTCATCAACTTCACCCGCGACATCGGCAAGCTCATCACCGTGAACTACATGATGTCAAAGGACTCCGTCAAGAAACGCCTCAGCCGCGACTCCTCGGAAGGCATGTCCTTCACCGAGTTCACCTACCAGCTTCTCCAGGGTTACGACTTCCTGTACCTCTACCAGCACAGGGACGTTCATCTGCAGCTCGGCGGCGCGGACCAGTGGGGCAACATCACCACCGGAACCGAGCTCATCCGCCGAGTGCTCGGCAAGGAGGCTCACGCCCTTACCTGCCCCCTTATCACCAAGGCTGACGGAGGCAAGTTCGGCAAGACCGAGAAGGGCAACATCTGGCTCGACGCCGAGCGCACCACCCCTTACCAGTTCTACCAGTTCTGGCTCAATGTCTCTGACGCTGACGCCGAGCGTTACATCAAGATCTTCACGATGCTCGACCGCGAGACCATCGAGCAGGCAATCGCCGCGCACCGCGAGTGCCCCGAGCGCCGCGAGCTCCAGAAGCTCCTCGCCCGCGAGGTCACCGTCATGGTGCACGGGGAGAAGGAGTATGACAATGCCGTCAAGGCATCGCAGATGCTCTTCGGCAAGGCCACTGCCGACGACCTCAGGAGTCTCGACGAGAAGACCTTCCTGGCCGTCTTCGACGGAGTTCCCACCTTCGAGCTCGACCGCTCGAAACTCCCTTTGGGCGTCCTCGATGCATTGGCAGTGGAAACTTCCATCTTCCCGTCCAAGGGTGAGGCCCGCAAGATGATCCAGGGCAACGGATTCTCCGTCAACAAGGAGAAATTCACTGATCCCAACGGACAGCTGACCGAGGCCGACATCATCGACGGCAAATACATCCTCGCCCAGAAGGGCAAGAAGGACTACTATATCATCAACGTCAAGTAGTATGGAGAAAGCACCCGGTACCAGGCAGTTGAAGGTTGCGAGGGAGATCCAGAAAGACATGGCGGAGATCCTGCGCAGCAAGGGCATGGCCGCCTTCGGAGGCGCCATGGTGACCGTCAGCGAGGTGCGCGTGAGCCCCGACCTGTCGATAGCCAAGACCTACGTGAGCATCTTCCCGTCGGCCAAGGCCGAGGAAGTGATGGGCATCCTGAACGAGAATCTCCGTGCCTATCGCGGCGAGCTTGGCCGCATGGTCAGCAAGCAGCTGCGCATTGTTCCCGAGATAGTGTTCTATCTCGATACCTCCCTCGATTACGCCGAGCATATCGAACAGTTGCTCAAGATGTAATGAACCTGCCGTTCTTCATAGCCGGCCGTTACCTTTTCGCC
>CAMJHW010000035.1 GCA_946405645.1 uncultured Bacteroidales bacterium | reverse complement strand
AAGCCCTCCCGAATTTTTTCTGGTGACAGAACCTGTTGATGAGAGGCACTGCCGCGTTCATGATGAGGATGGCGAAGGAAACGCCTTCCGGATAGGAACCGAAGTAACGGATGAGCATGGCGATGAGGCCGATGCCGATACCGAAGATGATGCCGCCCTTGTCACTCATCGGGGAGGTGACGTAATCGGTAGCCATGAAGCAGCTTCCGAGGATCATACCGCCGGTGAGAAGGTTGAATACGGGATCCGTGAAACGGGCGGGGTTGATGAGCCACATGATGCCGGCGAACACAAAGACGGTCGCCCAGATGGAGAGGGTGATGTGCGGCTTGATGACTCGGCGGCAGAGGAGATACACGAATCCGACCAGAAGCGCGAGGGCCGAGATCTCGCCGGCGGAGCCGCCGAGATTGGCAAAAAGCATCTGGCCGTAGCTGTAGCCGTTGGCCGCCATGATGTCCTGTACCGAACCGCCCTGCATGAGACCTTCCTTGATGGCGCCGAGCGGAGTTGCGCCGGTGACGGCGTCGGCTCCCCACAGGCCACCGGGGATCTCCCAGTGCGTCATATATGTCGGGAATGAGACGAGAAGGAACACACGCCCGGTGATGGCGGGATTGAACACGTTCTGTCCAAGGCCTCCGAAACTCATCTTGGCCACGCCGATGGCGACGATGGCGCCGATGAAGACCACCCACCAGGGAGTGGAGGAAGGAAGGTTCATCGCAAGCAGGAGGCCGGTCACCAGGGCGGAGGAGCCGCTGAACAGGCGGACATCCTTCATGAGCCATCTGGCGATGACATACTCGAGCAGCACGCAGGACAGCGCGCCGACGGCCAGCACCAGCAGTTCGGACCATCCGTAGAAGACGACCGACACCACTATCGCAGGCAGCAGCGCGATGATGACATCCCTCATCAGGGAGTCACTGGACACATCTGCGTGGACGTGCGGATTGGGTGAAACTAAGTATTTGTCCATAAATAATCCTATTTACTGTTTGGCGGCGGCGGCAGCCTTGGCTGCGGCGGCGCGGGCTTTCAGGATGCCGAGGACCTGGCCCTTGGCGATGTTGATCTGGTCCAGCAGAGGCAGGAAAGCCGGGCAGCTGAACTGGCAGCAGCCGCAGGAGATGCAGTCTTGGACGGCGTTGGCCTCCAGCTGCTCCATGTCTCCGACCTTTGCAAGCTTATAAAGGAAGAACGGCTCCAGGCCCATCGGGCAGGCATCCGCGCAGCGTCCGCAGCGGATGCAGTTGCCGGGCTCGGTACGTTTAGTGGCGCTCTCCGACAGATACAGGAGGGAAGATGAACCCTTGACCGTGGAAGCGTCGAGATTGGCTACGGCGCGGCCCATCATGGGACCGCCGCTGACAATCTTCGCAGCGCCTTCGGGTACTCCTCCGGCATACTCGGCTATATAGCTGAGAGGCATGCCGATGCGGAAGAGATAGTTGTGCTGCTTCTCTACCGGCAGGCAGTCTCCGGTGATGGTCATGACATTGGTGACCAGAGGTTTGTTCTTCTGGACCGCCTCATAGACAGCTAGCGACGTGGCAACGTTCTGCACCACGGCGCCCACGCTGATCGGCAGTCCGCCGGACTTCACCTGACGGCGCATGACAGCGTCGATGAGCTGTTTCTCTCCGCCCTGCGGATATTTCTTCTTGAGGGAGATCACCTCGATGCCGGGATAGCCGAGTTCAGCTACGGCCTTGGACATCGATTCGATCGCTTCGGGCTTGTTCTCCTCAATGCCGATGACGCAGCGGCAGTCGCCGAGGACTTTCTTCATGATGGCTGCGCCGATGACGATTTCCTTGGAGCGCTCGAGCATGATGCGGAAGTCGCTCGTCAGATACGGTTCGCACTCCGCGCCGTTCAGGATGAGGCACTCGGCCACACTGCCGGGAGCGGGATTGAGCTTGACGTGGGTAGGGAACGTGGCGCCGCCCAGACCCACAACGCCGCAAGCCTTGATCCTGTCGAGGATGGCATTGCGGTCCTCGGGAATCTCGGTCACCAGGGTGTCGGAGAGGTCGATGCCTTCCGCCCACTCATCGCCTTCCACCGTGATCTCCACGTGAAGGACGTTGTTGCCGGCGATGTCCTTACGGGGAGCGATGGACTTGACCTTGCCGCTCACGGAAGAATGCACGTTGGCGGAAATGAATCCTCCCGCCTCGGCGATCAACTGACCGGCCTTGACGGTGTCGCCGACGGCGACTATGGGCTTGGCCGGAGCGCCGAGGTGCTGGGCCATCGAAATATATACGGTCTGCGGCAGAGGGAGAACCTCCACGGCGCAGCCGCGGGAGACCTTGGCATCATCTGGATGCACGCCTCCTATACGGAATGTTGTCTTAGCCATTGTCAACCTCCTTCTTTACGGGTTCTGCGACAGGGGCGGGGGCGGGCTTGGGGGCGGCAGGGGCCGCTGCGGGAGCAGCGGGCGCAGCCGCGGGAGCCGGCTTCGGCTCCACCTTCTTCGGCGTGAAGCCGACGACGTGGATGGCGCCCGTAGGACACTCGAAGAAGCACTGGCCGCAGGCCTTGCACTTGGAGTAGTCGATGTAACTGAGATTGTCGACGACGGTGATGGCGTCGAACTTGCAGACCTTGGCGCATTTGCCGCAGCCGATGCAAGCGGCCTTGCAGGCCTTGCGGGCCACGCCGCCCTTCTCCTTGTTGGAGCAGGCTACATATACCCTGCGATTGTTCTTGGGGGTGGTACCGATGTTGCGGAGCTCGATGATGTGGCGGGGGCAGGCCTTGGTGCAGGCGCCGCAAGCCGTACACTTGGTCTCGTCCACGACCGGGAGGCCGGTGACGGGATCCATGCTCAGGGCTCCGAACTGGCAGGCCGCGACGCAGTCGCCGCAGCCGAGGCAGCCGAAGGCGCAGCCGGTGTCGCCGCTGTACAGCGCGGCTTTCACCTTGCAGGAAGGATAGCCGTCATAGGAGTTGGTCCTGGGGCGGTTCTCGCAGCTGCCGTTGCAGCGCACCACCGCGACCATGGGAGCCTTCTCCTTCACCTCGTAACCGAGGATGGCGGCGACCTTCTTCATCACCTCGTTGCCTCCGACCGGGCAGAACTGGCTGTCGAGGTTCGGAGCCTTGACGGCTGCGTCCGCGAACGCGCGGCAGCCGGCGAAGCCGCAACCTCCACAGTTGGCGCCCGGCATCACCTTCTCCACCTCGTCGATGCGCGGATCCTCCTCGACCCTGAACTTCTTCGCAATGAAGAACAGGATGAGGGCCAGCAGCATTCCGAGGACTGAAATGATGACGATGGTCCAGATAATAGTCTGTGTCATTTATGATGTGGTTTTGGTTAAATTATCTCTCAATGGTAAAAACATATTCGTTTCGCAACTTTTCCCTGAAAAGCCATAGGAAAAAGTAGTACAAGGCGACTCCGGCTATGGACCCAAGTCCCGCGGCCAGCTCTCCGGCGCCCAGGGCAAGCAAACCCATCAGCACCGCAACCAGGATAAAAAGCGGGACCACATAGGCCAGCCATACCGCCTTGTGTCCCATGGAAGCCTTCAGCAGTACATTGACCTCTTCTCCCGGCTGGAAATCGTCCCACGCGCGGGTCGGAACCTCTATGGCTTTCTTAGTGTATTCGGATATTCCGCAAATGCCAGACGCATGGCAGGCTGAACACGCGGAGGAAGAAATGATCTCAACCGTGGTGAAGGAGGGTGTAACCTCCACGACCTTGCCTCTATGGGAAACCGCCTCCATCGCAGCCTAGAACGAGGAGTTGTCGAACTCGCCGGGAGAACCGAAAGAGGAAGGGAAACCTCCTCCAAGGTCGCTGTTCATACCGGACTCGTATGTCCTGGCCTGGACGTCGAGCGAGTCATCCATTTCCATGAACTTGATCTGCTCGCTTCGGAAGCGCATGTCGATCTCGGCGGTCTCGCCGTTCCTGTGCTTGGCTATGATGATCTGCGTGGCTTCCTTGTCCCCGGCATTCTCCGAAAGACCGACGTAATCGGGCCGGTGTATGAAGATCACCATATCGGCGTCCTGCTCGATGGAGCCGGACTCGCGGAGGTCGCTGAGCTGGGGCTTGCCGCTTCCTCCCTGGCGCTGGACCGCGTTACGCGACAGCTGGGAGAGCGCGATGATAGGGACATTGAGTTCCTTGGCCGTGGCCTTGAGCGTACGGGAGATGGCGGCGACCTCCTGCTCACGCATTCCGCGGAGCTCCGCGGGCCCCTGCATCAGCTGGAGATAATCGACGAAGACCAGGCGGACGCCACGGTTCTTGACGAGGGTCTTGATCTTGGTACGGAACTCCATTACGGGGATGCCGGGAGTATCGTCGATGTAGAGGGGCGCCTTGGCCAAAGCCTTGAGCTTGTACTCGAGCTGCTCCCATTCATAGGCTTCGAGCTTGACTCCGCCCTTGATCTTGTCGGCACTGAGGCCGGATTCGCTGGTCATCAGTCGCTTGGCGAGCTGAATGGCGGACATCTCCAGAGAGAAGAAGGCCACGGGCATATGATGCATCACGGCAGCATTGCGCGCGAGATTGAGGGCGAAGGCGGTCTTTCCGACCGAAGGACGTGCAGCGAGGATGATGAGGTCCGAAGGCTGCCATCCCTGGGTGATGCGGTCGATGGAGTTGAAGCCGGAAGGCACTCCTGTCGGCCCCTCGGCCCCCTGAAGCTTCTCGATGTCGCCGAGGGCGGCGTTGATGATGGAGCCGATGTCCTGGACTTCCTTGCGGACGTTGTTCTGGATGGCGGCATAGACCTCGGTCTGGGCCATGTCGATCAGGTCGTCCACCTTGACGGAGTCGTCGTAGGACTTCTTGAGGATGTCGTACGAAGCCTTGATCAGGTCGCGCTGGATGGTCTTCTGCTTGAGGATCTTGATGTAGAACTCCATGTTGGCGGCGGCTCCGACCTTCTGGGAAAGGTCCGCGAGAGCCACGGGACCGCCAACCTCGGAGAGCCTGCCGTCGGCCTTCAGGCGGTTGGAAACGGTGATGAGGTCGATGGCTACGTGCTCAGTGACCAGCGAGGACATGGCCTCGAAGATCATCCGGTGATGAGGGTCATAGAAACAGGACGGAGTCAGCTCTTCCATGGCCTCGTCCACGCAGGACTGCTCCAGGAGCATGGCTCCGAGTACGGACTCTTCTGCATCAAGAGCCTGAGGCGGGATATTTCCCATCTCAAGCCCCAATGTATCCAGATTGACCGCCTGTTCCCTTTTCCGGGAAGGTCTTTTGCTCTGGTCAGGCATAGCCGGCGATTATTCGAAGTCGGCGTTCACGATGATGCGGCCGCAGTGCTCGCAGATGATGAGCTTCTTGTTGGAAGCAATCTCGAGAAGGCGCTGGGGAGTGATGGTGTTGAAGCATCCTCCGCAGGAGTCTCCGTTATAGACGGACACCACTGCAAGATGGTTGTGCACGCTCTTGCGGATGCGGTCGTAGGCGCTCATGGTCCTGGCGTCGATCTTGGCGGCGCATTCGTTGCGCTTGGCGACAAGGGCCTTCTCCTCGTCGGCAGTGGACTCGACGATGCCGTCGAGCTCCTGCTTCTTGGCCTTGAGGTCCTCGGTGCGCATGGCGATGATGTGCTTCAGGTCCTCGATGGCCGCCTTCTTGTTGGCGATGGCCATCTTGGAGTCGTTGATATTCTTCTCGGATATCTGACGGAGGTATCCCTGGTTCTCGATCTCCTTGTTGATGGAGTCGAACTCGCGGCTGTTGGAAATATTGTCCAGCTGGGCCTGGTACCTGGCGATCTCCTCGTCGAGGTCGATGATGTTCTGCTTGTTGGCGGCGATGGACTTGTTGAAGCGGTCGATCACCTCGGTCTCCTGGGCCACCTTGGCCTTGAGGTCGGAGACTTCGTTCTCAAGCATCTCGACCTCCTCCGGAAGCTCTCCGCGGAGCTGGAGGATCTTGTCGATCGCGACGTCGGCCTTCTGGAGGTCGTAGAGGACCTTGAGCTTCTCCTCTACGCTGAGCTCGGAATCCGCGAAGTTCTTCTGTAGGGAAACGAAGGTTTCCCTCTGGTCTATAGGTGTTTCCACCTTCTTGATTTTCTTGGCCATATCTATAGAAACTGTTTCTTTGATTCAGACTGCAAAAGTAATAAAAAAATCCCGCTTTATAAAGCCTTTTTCACCTCGACCAGCTGGTCGCGGATGTTTTTGAGGGATTCGAGGACCTTGACGCTCCTGTCGACGGAGCTCTTTCCTTCCTTGAGGGCCTTGTCCACCCCTTCGAGGGTCATTCCCTTGACGTTGACAAGGTAATGGATCTGCTTCAGGGTCTCGATGTCCTCCGCGGTATACTTCCTGTCGCCGCGCGAGGATCTGCCGACCTTGAAATGCCTGCCGAACTCATTGGTCCAGTATCTTACAAGGGACGTGCTCTCCCCTATGGCCTGCGCGGCTTCGCCGATGCTGAAATACAACTTTTCCATAATATAGCTTTAGTTTTAGTGTCAATCGAGCGACTGCCCGGTGCGGGCGGCCATGAGCTGCATGCCGGCATACCTGTCCGGACTCACTCCGGCGAAAAGATACGCCACGGGGTCGAGCATCTCCCCGTCCTTGAGCATCTCGAAATGGAGATGCGGGGCGAAGGAATTGCCGGAAATACCGACGGAGGCGATCCTCTTGCCACGCTTCACATGCTGCCCGCGCGACACCTTGATGTCGGCAAGGTGGGCATAGCGGGTGACGTAGCCGCCGGCATGGGTGATCTCCACGAGGTTGCCCTTGCCGTTGCGGGAGGTGACGACATCCGTCACCGTTCCGTCGGCGACGGCAAGGACGGGATCGCCCTGAGGGGCGATCAGGTCAAGCCCGACGTGGGCAGTCTCGACCTTGTAGAAAGGATTGACCTTCTGTCCCACCGAGGCGCCCACCTGGGCGAATGAAAGGGTGTCCAGGGGAAGGGACATTGGAGGTAGGACGGCGCCGGTGTCGGCCGCGGACAGGATGCGGCGGAACGCCGCCTCCACCCGCGCCGCCCGGGCGCCGGACTCGTCGAGCTTCGCCTCCACATACTCCACCATCTGCGAATCGGGGATGGAATCTACGGCGGCGAGGTAGTCGTCCGACAGGAGCGACTCGATGCGCGGAGCCTCAGCGTGGAATATCTCTTCGTAGATCTGGTTGTCCTTCAGCTCCAGTCCGTCGATGGCGTCGGCGAGAAGCCGTTCGCGCTCGAGCATGGCGTCATAAGTCTTCTCATAAAGCCGGTTCTCGCGTTTGAGACTGCGCTCGGAATCGGTATTGACGACGAGGGCGAACACTATGTAATAGACCACCGCCAGCGAGACCGTGGCGACGGCATACTTCACTATGCTCTTGACCACGTTCCAGATGGTACGGGTCGAACGCCTGAAGCGAAGGTTCCTGTCTATTATGTACTGTTCCCGGCTCATCTCCTCATCACTCTGAAAGATTGCTGCAGCAGCTCCTTGGTCTCGTCCCCGCGCCTGCGGACCATGGAAGCATACTCCTGTACGGACATGTCCATGTCCAGATAGTTCATGGGATTGACGCGCTCGCCGCGGTAGAGCACCTCATAATGCAGGTGCGGTCCGGTGGACTTGCCGGAATTGCCGCTCTCGCCTATGCAGTCGCCGCGCTTGAGTTTCATACCCTCGGCAACGCTGATCATACTCATGTGCGCGTAGCGGGTCTTGTATCCGAAACCGTGGTCGATGAGTATTTCGTTGCCGTATCCGGTGAAACTGAACTTGACGTATTCGACCACGCCGTCTCCGGTAGTATATACCGGCGTACCGGGCTTCATCGCGAAGTCCTGCCCGTCATGGTAGCGGGTCTCGCCGGATATAGGGTCGTTCCTGTAGCCGAAAGGACTGGAAAGCGTGTATTTGCCCTTTTCGGGGCTGAACGGAGGGATAGCGGGAATGCAGGACGCCATGTCACCCGCCCTCTTCGACAAGGTCGCGACCTCGTCGAAGGACTTGCTCTGGACATAAGCCTCCTTGGTGAGATGGTCAAGCCTGACGGAAGTGCTCAGGAGAGGGCTGCCTGGCTGTGCGTCGGCAAGATAGTCATATCTGTTGAGCCCTCCGAAACCGGAATGGCGCAGCTCGTAAGGGATCTCGTTCATTCCGAAGATAGAGCGATAGATGTCGTCGTTCCTGGTCTCCAGGGCCCTGAGCGTGGATTCGTAGCCGTCGAGGCGGCGGTTCAGCACCTCCATCTTCGAGACCCACCTGGCATTGTTGCGCCTGAGGATAGTCATTTTCGGCAGCTCCTGCCCAAGCACGCCGGTATAAAGGAAGAAGTACAGGACGGCAAGGGCCACGCTTCCCAGGAACACGAGCGTGGCCTTGGCGAAGATGGTCCTCTTGGAGACTTCCCTCAACTCGTACATCAGGGTTTCGGGATTGAGACTGTACTTTCTGAACTTGGACATATTCGGGCAAATATACTCTTTTTTTGCGGAAATTATTCTAATTTTGCAGTCTGTGTTATTTATAAGGATATTATGACTTCCAAAGAGATCAGGCAGAAGTTCCTGGATTATTTCGCCTCGAAGGGCCACACGATAGTTCCCTCGGCGCCGATGGTAGTGAAGAACGACCCTACCCTCATGTTCACCAACGCCGGAATGAACCAGTTCAAGGATATTTTCCTCGGCAATACCAAGTCAAAGTTCAACCGCGCCACCGATTCCCAGAAATGCCTCCGCGTCAGCGGCAAGCACAATGACCTGGAAGAGGTGGGACACGATACCTACCACCACACGATGTTCGAGATGCTCGGCAACTGGAGCTTCGGCGACTACTTCAAGAAGGAAGCGATCGACTGGGCGTGGGAGCTTCTTACCAAAGTGTACGGCATCGATCCCAAGGAGCTTTACGCCACCGTGTTCGAAGGCTCCGCCGAAGACGGCACCGCCATGGACGAAGAGGCCAGGCAGGCCTGGCTGAAACACCTCCCCGAGGACCACGTCATCCTCGGCAACAAGCACGACAATTTCTGGGAGATGGGCGACACCGGTCCGTGCGGCCCCTCCAGCGAGATACACATCGACATCCGCTCCGCGGAGGAGCGCGCCTCCGGCGTGCCCGGCCGCGAGCTCGTCAACATGAGTGATCCCCACGTCATCGAGATCTGGAACCTCGTGTTCATGGAGTTCCAGCGCCTTTCGGACGGCCATCTCGAGCCACTTCCGGCCAAGAACATCGACACAGGAATGGGCTTCGAGCGCCTCTGCGCCGTCCTCCAGGGCAAGAATTCCAACTATGACACAGACGTGTTCAGCGGCATGCTCGCCCGCATCGGGGACCTCTCCGGCCACAAGTACGGCGAAAGCCACGACACCGACGTGGCCATGCGCGTCATCGCCGACCACATCCGCGCCATCAGCTTCTCCATCGCCGACGGACAGCTGCCATCCAACGTCAAGGCCGGCTACGTGATCCGCAGGATCCTGCGCCGCGCCGTACGCTACGGCTACACCTTCCTCGACTTCACCGAGCCTTTCCTCTGCCGCCTCGTCCCTCAGTTGGTGGACGACATGGGCGAAGCCTATCCCGAGATCAAGGCCCAGCAGAAGCTCATAGAGAATGTCATCCGCGAAGAGGAGATGGCTTTCCTCCGCACCCTCGACCGCGGCATCAAGCTCCTCAACGAGTATATGTCCACCGCCGATTCCAGAGTTCTTGACGGAGTCAACGCATTCACACTTTACGACACTTACGGATTCCCCATCGACCTCACCCAGCTCATCGCGGCCGAGAACGGTTTCACCGTCGACATGGACGGTTTCCAGGAGGAGCTCCGCAAGCAGAAGGAGCGCGCGCGCAACGCCACCGCCAACACCTTCGGCGACTGGGTGGAGTACCACGGCGGCGAGGAAGTCGAGTTCGTCGGCTTCGACACCACCGAGGTGGAAGGCGCCTTCCTTCTCAAGCAGCGCACCGTCGTCCAGAAGAACAAGGAGATGCTCCAGCTCGTCTTCGACCGTACCCCGTTCTACGGAGAGATGGGCGGCGAGATCGGTGACACCGGATACATCGAGGGAGAGGACGGAGAGCGCATCCGCATCCTCAACACCGTCAAGGAGAACAATCTCACTATCCATATCGCTGAGCGCCTTCCGCAGGACTGCTCCGGCGCCTTCAAGCTTGTCGTCGATGCCGCCCGCAGGCAGCGCATCGCCAACAACCACAGCTGCACGCACCTGATGCACCGCGCGCTGCGCGAGATCCTCGGCACCCACGTCGAGCAGAAGGGATCCTATGTCTCCGACAAGGGGTTCCGTTTCGATTTCTCGCATTTCGAGAAGCTCTCCGACGAGCAGATAGCCCAGGTAGAGCATCGTGTCAATGAGCTTATCCGAAGCAATTTCCCCCTGTCCGAGAATCGCTCCGCGACAATGGACGAGGCCCACGAGATGGGAGCCATGGCCCTGTTCGGCGAGAAGTACGGCGACCGCGTCCGCGTGATCAAGTTCGGCCCCAGCGTCGAGCTCTGCGGCGGATGCCACACCTCCGCCACCGGCAACATCGGCTTCTTCAAGATCCTCAGCGAGTCGGCCATCGCAGCCGGCATCCGCCGCATCGAGGCCGTCACCGGCGAAGAGGCGGAGAACTACGTCTCCGGCATCCAGGGTATGCTCAGGACTGCAAGGTCCTTCTTCAACAATGTTCCCGACCTTGCGGGAGCCATCTCCAAGATGATCGAGGACAACGCGACTTTCAAGAAGCAGGCCGAGGAGTTCTCCCGCCAGAAGGCGGCCGACTTCGCCAAGAAGCTTTCCGAAAGGGCTGAAGAGGTGAACGGAGTCAAGCTGCTTGTCAGCCAGGCTCCTCTCGAGCCTGCCATGGTGCGCAACGCCGCACTTGCCCTCCAGAAGGAGATGACACGCACGGCCATCATCGCCGCTTACGAATACGAAGGCAAGCCCCAGCTCCTGCTCGCTTATTCCGACGACCTCGTAGCCGCCGGCCATAATGCCGGAAAGGAGATCCGCGAAGCCGCGAAGTCCATCCAGGGCGGAGGCGGCGGACAGCCCGTCCTCGCCACCGCAGGCGGCAAGGATGTTGCAGGTCTGTCCGACGCGCTTGAGGCCCTCAAGACCCTCGCGACCAAATAGTTTCCACAAGGAAAGGCATCACCAGGATGAAACGGCTGGACAGATTCGTACTCAAATCCTTCATAGGACCGTTCATAGCGATCCTCGTGGTCGTCATGTTCATCCTCGTGATGCAGTTCTTATGGGTTTACATCGACGAGCTTGTCAACAAAGGCCTGTCCTTCAGCGTCATCCTCGAGTTCCTGATGTGGGGCGGCTGCACCATCCTGCCGCTGGCCATGCCGCTCGCAACGCTCCTCGCTTCGATGTGGACCATAGGCCAGATGAGCGAGAACAACGAGCTCATCGCGGTCAAGAGCGCGGGCATCTCGCTGGTCCGCATCATAGCTCCGCTCCTGATTTCGTCGGCGGTCATCAGCGTGCTGGCTTTCTATGCCGCGAACAACCTGGTGCCGAAGGCTTACGACAAGATATACACCCTGCGCGACGACATCAACAAGACCAAGGACGAGATCAAGATCCCTGCCGGAATCTTCTACGACGGCATCG
>CAMJHW010000034.1 GCA_946405645.1 uncultured Bacteroidales bacterium | reverse complement strand
CAACCGCAAGGCCGTGACCGTGATCGTGGGCAACATCACCAGCACCATGGCGCCGGAGCGCGTGGAGCGCATCTCTTCGAACGAATTCCGCGAAGTGTCCCGCAAGGTCTTCGCGCCCGTGCAGCAGAAGGTGGACAGCGCCATCTCGGAGCGCAAGCTCGCCTTCAAGCCCGAGCTGGACATCCGCGGCGAGCGCCTCTCCGACGCCCTCGACATCGTCACGCATTACATCGACGACGCCATCATGCTCGGCATCGGCACCGTGCGCATCATCCACGGCAAGGGCACAGGCGTGCTGCGCGAGGAGATCCAGAAATATCTGCGAACCGTCCCGGGGCTGACCGTCAGCGACGAAGACATCCGCAACGGCGGCACCGGCGTAACCATCGTCAAGCTATGAGGACCGACAGAGCGACCGTGGGCCGGAAAGGCGAAGAGGAAGCCAGCAGCTACCTGGCGCGCCTGGGGCACCGCATCCTTGCGCGCAACTGGCGCAACGGCCACCTCGAGCTGGACATCATTACCCTGCTGGGCAACGAACTCCACATCGTGGAGGTCAAGAGCCGCGTGGCGCCGGTGATGGCGGAGCCGGAGCAGAACGTCCGGCGCGACAAGCAGCGGCGGATGGTCGCCGCCGCCAACGCCTTCCTGCACTCCGCGGACCGGAAGGCCCTTCCGGCCGACCTGGAGATCATTTTCGACGTGATGTCCGTCGTTTTCTTCGGGACTGGCGCAGACTTTGAAATAGAGTATTATCCGAACGCCTTTATACCACTTTATGCTTAATAACCACCACTACTGTATAATCATGGCCGGCGGGATCGGGTCCCGCTTCTGGCCCATCAGCCGCACCGGAATGCCCAAGCAGTTCCTGGATTTCAGCATCCAGGGCCGCTCCTTCCTGCGCCGCACCTATGACCGCATGAAGGTCATCATCCCGGAAGAGAACATCCTCGTCGTCAGCCTGGAGCGCTACCGCGAGCAGGTCCGGGCGCACCTTCCCGAGCTGCGCGAGGAGAACCTGCTGCTCGAGCCGTACAACCGCAGCACGGCGCCCTGCATCGCTTTCGCCACCTACGTGATCCTCAAGCGCGACCCGGACGCCATCTGCGTGGTGACGCCTTCCGACCATGCCATCGCGCGCCACGACGCATTCAACAAGACGCTCTCGGACGCGCTTGCCTATGCCGCCGGGTCCGACGCCCTGATCACCCTCGGCGTCATCCCGACCCGCGCCGATTCCAACTTCGGTTACATCCAGATGGCGGGCAAGCCCGAAAAGGGCCAGCCCGTCAAGACCAAGACCTTCACCGAGAAGCCGGATCCCGAACTTGCGCGCGTCTTCATCGACACCGGCGAGTTCCTCTGGAACTCCGGTATCTTCGTCTGGCGCGCCGACGCCATCCGCCAGGAGCTGGAGAAACACGCTCCGGAGATCACCCACCTCTGGAAGGGCTGGCAGGAGGTCCTCGACACCGACAACCAGAAAGCCTTCCTGGAGCGCATCTATACCGACATGCCCCGCACCTCGATCGACTACGCCGTGATGGAGAAGACGGACAACGCCTGGGTCTACCCCGCCGAGTTCCGCTGGGCCGATATCGGAAACTGGGAGTCGCTCTACGACTACCTCGCCTACCATGACGACCAGGGCAACGCCCTCAACCGGACGGCCCGCCGCCTGCTCAAGGACAGTTCCGACAACATCGTCTACTCCACCCGCGACGACAAGCTCCTGGCCGTCCGCGGCCTCAAGGACTTCATCGTCGTGGACACGGAAGACGTGCTGATGATCTGCCCGCGCGACGAGGAGAAGCTCAAGGACTTCCTCTCCCAGCTCGCGATGCCCGAGTACGAGGAGTACCGCTAAGGAGGAGTACAAAAAAGACGGTGCGGGTGAGCCAGAGCTCATCCGCACCGCTTTATTTCAGGGAATTCCCTTACTTCGTGACGTAGACCCGGAAGGACATGTCTCCGGGATTGTACTCGGTGAAGAGGTCGGACGTCGTCACATAGATATTGACGGTCCCCTTGTACCATTCGTAGTCGATGAAGGTAGTGAAGATGTAGTCATTCCCATCCACCTCCGTCATCTCGGTGCGGATATACGGCAACGGAGTCAGGACATCCTGGCCGTCAAGCTCGCCGCGGTAGCAGCGGGAAACGTCCACCTTGCCGTGGGCCACCACGGACGAAGTGATGTCCCGTACGTCCAGGGTCGCGCGGAAGCAGTCACCGTACAGTTCCCACTGACTCGCACGCACGTCGTAGTCCAATTTGACCACCTGCGCGCCAGGCATGATAACCTTTTCGGTACAGCCGGTCATCAACAGCCCGGCCGCGAATAGCAGGAAAAGGAAAAATCTCTTGGTTTTCATATGCGTTGATTTAATTTCCCCTCCCTATTGCAAAACGCTTGCCACGGGCGGGAATCGTCATCATTCCGGTCGCCTCTCCGCAATCCCGGCAGATAGACAGGCTAGAACCTGTAGAGGAATCCGATGGTTATATCTCCCAGGGACCCGGCAATGTTCTTGGTGGTGGCGGACAGGCCGGCGGAGAAGGTGCTCCGGTCCTGGCCGTCGTCGGAGGCCGTGTGGGACCCCATCACGGAAAGGGAGAACAGGTTGAGCCGGCTTTCCAGGAGAATATGGTCGTTCAGCTCATACGTAAGGACGGGCATGAGCTCCACGCCGTAAGTCGTCGAATGGACCCCCGATGCTTTCGAGTAATTGAACATCGGATCCGCCTCGGCCCAAATACCGAAGCTGTCAAGGGCAAGGAACTGGTACCGGGCATACGGATTGATCCCCACCGTAAAAGCATTGGACGAGCCGAATCCGACCGTAGGACGGATACCGACTGCCCATTTGTCTCCGACAAACCACCCGAGGTTGGGCGCAATGGTAAACGTAGTAGCGCTAGCGCTTGAACCATTCGAGGTTGAAGAAGAACTGCTTCTGAAGCTGAGAGAGCCACCGAGGTAGCCTTGCGCAGAAGCGTCAACAGAGCCAAACAGAAGAGAGGCGGCGATTCCGAGAACCGTCATAAGGGAAAAGATTCGAAATTTTTTCATTATTTTGATTATTAGGTTTGTCCGGTCCACCCAGATGCAAATCGCTTGCCACGCTCTCAAAAGGGTGGTTCTGCCATTATTCCCTGAAGCTCTCCTTATGATCCCGCGCGTATTGCGCGCAAAGCTCCAGGGGATCGTCGTCCACGTCATGGAAGTCATCGGTACACTCCTCGAACAGATCGTCCAGCCCTTCCTCCGTCCCCGTATATCCCGCATAGAGCTCCAGCACCCGCTTGCAGATCTCCGCGATCTCCGGGCTGCCTACGGCCTCGGCGGACGGGACCAGGAGGTCATTGTATACACCACGGAATTTGGTGAAATACTCGGAGAAGAATCCGATGTTCTCCTCCAGCTGCGCCATCGTCAGGAACACTTTTTCATGCTCATTAAGCGCAGACAAGTCGGTGCCGCCATGGGTCCGCTCGGAAAGCGCCTCGTAGAGACGCTCGAACAGGCCGAAATCGTCTTCTTCCCAAAGGCCCTTCTTCCGGCGCTCGCGGCGGGAAGGGATCAACGACCCCAGCGAAACAATGACATACATGACGGCAACGCCCCCGACAAAATTCCAGAATTTATCCAGATGAAAAAGAGACGCAATCAGGCCCACGAGCACAGCTGCCGTGGCCCCGATCAAGATTTTGCGCTTCGATGGCGGAATTCTCATGAAGCAAAGTTACACATTCCCCCGCACTATTCCAACGGTTACCTGTTCAAGGCCGCCATCAACGTTTCGTCAATCTCCTTATCGGTCGGTCTGGGAGCATCCAGGTTCACGAGCTTGCCGTCCCGCCCATAAATCAGGTAACGAGGAATCTTCTCCAGCCGGATTTCCTTGAGGAAGTCGGCGTCGGAATCCAGGATCCGGTAGGATCCGGCCAGGAGATCGGAATGTTGCTGGACAGCGTCCTGCCAGTTCTTCCGGTTCGTGTCGGTCGAAATGAAAATATAAGCGATATCTTTCCCGGCCATCCGCTTATGGAGCGCCCGGGCCGCGGGGAATTGTCCCACGCATGGGCCGCACCACGATGCCCAGAAGTCCACATAGACCACTTTCCCCCGATAACCCTCCAGGAGTTTCTCCAGGCCGGTATTTTCGCCGTCCACGCGCTCGAGCGGCAGGACGGACTTCAAGGAAGCGATCGAGACCTCGTTTTCCCGCATCTGCCGGACCACCGTCGAATCGCCCGTAATCTCCATGTATTTGTTGATATACCGGGTCTTGAGTTCCTTCGGATAATGCACATAACCAGACTCATCGGTCAGTATTCTATTAATAAGCAGATGTTTCAACATCCCTTTCCGGGCCAGGGGGCCATATGTGGTGTCACGCGCAATTGCATTGAAAGCTTTCTGCGTGTTATCCCCAATGAAGATATTTACATTATTGTTATGCAGGACTTCATAATAATTTGAGACAAAACGCATCAAACTGTCTGATCGGACCAGCGCGTCCGGCGCGATACGTTCCTTCGGGAAGAAGCGGTGGGAAAGATATCGGTAATACGTTTCGTCGATGGTCTTTGCTCGATAAAGAGAATCTATTTCTGCCTTAAGCGCCGCCTGATACCGGTCATATACTATAGCCAGAGAATCCAGGTCCACATAAAGGGAACGCTGTTTCTCTTTCAAAGACGGAAACCTGGCCTGCTTTGTTTTGTCATGGAAATAATTGAAAGCCAGCGTATAGTGGAAATCGGTCAGGACCGTTTCAATATAGTAATCCCTGTCCTGAACAGCTTCAGGCAATGTGTATGGCAGGTTATAAAGGTCCGTCTTCTCCTCATAGACCAGGCTGGTCAAGTATGGTCTGCCTGTCGTATGATCATACCTCACAAGGGCTGTATCGCCCTCCGACAGGTAATAATACTCCTGTTCAGCCACCTGATATATATGTTGCATCTCTGCATATCCATTTCGGGTTGGGATTTCGAGCGTATCCCGACCTTTCCGTCTAGGATCAAACCTCACCAGATCTCCGTTATTGTCTATATACGCAATGGTAGCATGGAACGCATGGGACGAGTTAACACCGAATTTCCCCGTACTCATCTGAGGCGGACAATTCTCAAAGATGACGACTACTTTCCCGTTTCGGAGATCACACGGGGCAGGATCCTCAGTTTTGTTCCCGCCGCAGGAGCAGACGGCCAGAAGGGCCGGCAGAATTGCAAAAATCCATTTTTTCATAGTTGTGTATTATTTTCTGAGTTGGCACTTTCTCTACAAAGGTAGAAAAAAAACGAAAACCCCTAAATACTTAGGAGTTTTCTCGTTTATATTGATCTTCGGAGCCCCGCGACGCAGGGGGTTTGGGGGGAACGCCCCCCAATGGATCAAGAGCCCAAGGGGCCACGACGCGAAAACGCCCGCCGTCTGGCGGGCGCTTTCTTAGCGTCGTGGTCCCTGCAGGACTTGAACCTGCGACCCGCTGATTATGAGTCAGCTGCTGCTAACCAACTGAGCTAAGGGACCGAAAGCGCAGGATCACCCAAGGGCGACCCTGCACTCATCGAAATCTGTGTGCCGATCAGGCTCAGACCTTGATCTCGACCTCCACGCCGGAGGGGAGCTCAAGCTTCATCAGGGCGTCCACCGTCTTGGCGTTGGAGTCCTCGATGTCGAGCAGTCTGCGATAGGAGTCGAGCTCGAACTGCTCGCGGGCCTTCTTGTTGACGAAGGTCGAGCGGTTGACGGTGAAGATCTTCTTGTTGGTCGGAAGGGGAATGGGACCATTCACCTTGGCACCAGTAGACTTCACGGTCTCGACAATCTTGGACGCGGACTTGTCCACGAGCATATGGTCGAAAGACTTGAGTTTGATTCTAATTTTCTGGCTCATATCAAAATGCTTTTTTTCATTCAATACTATTCGTCGTCAGACGGCGTCTTATAACCGCTCTTCTCCACGATGTCCTTGGCCATGGTGGCAGGGACCTCAGCGTAGTGGTCGAAAGACATCGTGCTGGTGGCCCGGCCGGAAGACAGGGTACGGAGCACGGTGACGTAACCGAACTGCTCGGAGAGGGGAACGAAGGCCTTCACGATACGGGCACCGTTGGTGGTGGAGTCCATAGCGACAATCTGTCCGCGGCGACGGTTGAGGTCACCGACGATGTCGCCCATATAATCCTCCGGGGTCACGACCTCGAGGTTCATGATAGGCTCCAGGATGACAGGCTTGCACTTGGGGCAGGCGTGACGGAAAGCCATACGCGCGGCCAGCTCGAAGGACAGCTGGTCGGAATCCACAGGGTGGAAGGAACCGTCCAGGAGCGTCACCTTCAGAGCAGGGACCTCATAACCGGCCAGGACGCCGTTCGCCATCGCGGACTCGAAGCCCTTCTGAACGCAGGGAACGAACTCCTTGGGCACGTTGCCGCCCTTGACCTGGTTGTCAAACTGAAGACCGGTGACGCCCTCGTCGGCGGGTCCGATCTCGACGATAATATCAGCAAATTTGCCACGACCGCCCGTCTGCTTCTTGAACACCTCACGGTGCTGGACGGAAGTGGTGATCGCCTCTTTGTAGTTAACCTGGGGTGCGCCCTGGTTGATCTCCACACCGAATTCGCGGCGCAGACGGTCGACGATGATGTCGAGGTGGAGCTCACCCATACCGCTGATGACGGTCTGGCCCGTATCCGGGTCGGACTTGACGGTGAAGGTAGGATCCTCCTCGGCGAGCTTGCCGAGCGCGACGCCCAGCTTGTCGAGGTCCTTCTGCGTCTTGGGCTCCACGGCGATACCGATCACGGGATCGGGGAACTCCATGGACTCCAGCGAATAGCGGTGATCGTCCGCGCAGATGGTATCACCCGTGCGGAGGTCCTTGAAGCCGACCGCCGCGCAGATGTCTCCGGCCTCCACGAACTCGATCGGGTTCTGGTGGTTGGAGTGCATCTGGTAGAGACGGGCCACGCGCTCTTTCTTGCCCGAACGGGAGTTGAGCACGTAGGAACCGGCGTCGAGGTGACCGGAGTAGACGCGGATATACGCCAGACGGCCCACGAACGGATCCGTGGCGATCTTGAAGACAAGACCGCAGAACGGCTCGGTAGCCTTGGGCTCGAGGTGCATTTCCTGGTCATTGGCCAGGTTGGTCGCCTTCGTGGCGCCGATATCCAGCGGCGAAGGGAGGTAGCGCATCACGGCGTCCAGCAGGAACTGGACACCCTTGTTCTTGAACGAGGAACCGCAGCAGGCCGGAACGATCTGCATGGCGATGGTGCCCTTGCGGAGCGCAGCGATCACCTCCTCCTCCGTAATGGATTCGGGGCTCTCGAAGTACTTGTCCATCAGGGCGTCGTCGCACTCGGCGGCGGACTCGATCAACTTGTCGTGCCAGAGGGCGACGATGTCCTGCATGTCCGCAGGGATGTCCTGGATCTGATAGTTGACCAGGGCGTCGCTGGGATCATAGACAATCGCCTTCATGGCGATCAGGTCGACAATTCCCTTGAAGCTCTCCTCCGAACCGATCGGGAGGCAGATAGGAACTGCCGTGGCACCGAGCTTGGTCTTGATCTCCTCGACACAGGCGAGGAAGTCAGCACCGACACGGTCCATTTTGTTAACATAGGCAATCTTGGGCACACGATACTTGTCCGCCTGACGCCAAACCGTCTCGGACTGAGGCTGAACGCGCCCCACGGCGCAGAACGTAGCCACGGTACCGTCGAGCACGCGGAGCGAACGCTCCACCTCGACAGTGAAGTCCACGTGGCCCGGAGTGTCGATCAGGTTGATCTGATAGGTATCCCCGTTGTAGTGCCAGAAAGCGGTGGTGGCAGCAGAAGTGATGGTAATACCGCGCTCCTGCTCCTGAACCATCCAGTCCATCGTGGCAGCACCTTCGTGGACCTCACCGATCTTGTGGGTCTTTCCGGTGTAGTAGAGAATACGCTCGGACGTAGTGGTCTTGCCGGCATCGATGTGTGCCATGATGCCGATGTTACGTGTGTACTTAAGGTCTCTTTTGGCCATCTAACTAACTTACTTATTCAATTAAAAGCGGAAATGAGCGAAGGCCTTGTTGGCCTCGGCCATCTTGTGCATGTCTTCCTTCCGCTTGAAGGCGCCACCTTCATTGTTGTAAGCAGCGATAATCTCGGCACAGAGCTTTTCTGCCATCGAGCGGCCGGAACGTTTACGGGCGAAGGATATCATATTCTTCATGGAGAGAGAAACCTTCCGCTCAGGGCGCAACTCGGTAGGCACCTGGAAGTTGGCGCCGCCGATACGGCGGGACTTGACCT
This sequence comes from uncultured Bacteroidales bacterium, assembly GCA_946405645.1. Next base: position 3,604 of record CAMJHW010000034.1, on the reverse strand, counting down.
CGATCTGCGGGGTCACGTTCTCGAGCGCCTTCCTCCAAATATCCAGAGGAGCCTTGTCAGAATCTTTCATCTTCTCGCCTACCATATCAATGGCATCGTAAAAAATAGAATACGCGATACTCTTCTTCCCCTGCAACATAAGGTTGTTCACGAAACGGGTAACCTGCGTGTCGTGATACTTAGGATCAGGAAGTAGAATCCTCTTCTTAGGCTTTGCTTTTCTCATGGTAAATGTGAAAAAATTAAAATTTAAACCTCATTCTTCCGCAATTACTTCGGCCTCTTGGCGCCGTAGAGCGAACGGGACTGGGTCCGTCCTTCCACGCCGGCAGTATCCAAAGCACCGCGGAGGATGTGGTAACGTACACCAGGGAGGTCCTTGACACGACCGCCACGCACGAGCACGATGGAGTGCTCCTGGAGGTTGTGTCCCTCACCCGGGATGTAGGCATTGACCTCTTTGGAATTCGTGAGACGTACACGCGCGACCTTACGCATAGCGGAGTTCGGCTTCTTGGGAGTCGTCGTATAGACTCTCAGGCATACGCCACGCTTCTGAGGGCAAGCATCCAACGCACGAGATTTCGACTTAACCTCGATAACCTCGCGTCCTTTGCGAACCAATTGTTGAATTGTAGGCATAAATAGTTGTTAATAAATAAATTATAAAAAGCCCCCTTATTTTGGGGGCTGCAAATATACGCAAAATCTTGTAAATAGCAAAATTCCGATCAGCTAACTATCTGAATTTCGCGAACTCTACATCTTTGCGGGACTTCTCATAAAGGGCCTTGCTCTTGGCTTCCACGTTGGCCAGGTGCGTGCGCACACCCTCGGCGTCGCCCCTGCGGGCGGCGATGATGGCGCGGACATACTCGGCACGGGCGCACTTGCAGGTGACGCGGGCCTCGGCCTCGTCGATGCGGCCGGCCAGCAGGCTGGCGATGGCGCCGTTGACGCCGTGCACGCCTTCGAGCCGCTTGGCGGCAGCGTCGTAGTTGCCGTCCAGGAGCTCGACCAGGCCCAGGTTGGCCATGGCCTCGCCGGTGCCGGCCTTGCGGAACCAGTCGGCGGCCGTCTTGCGGTCACCGCGCTGCAGGGCGACGACGCCCTTGGCGTTGAGCACGGCGGCGTCCTGGTCTTTGATGGCGTCGAGATACTTCGCGGCGGCGTCGGGACGACGGTCATCCAGCGCGAGGCAAGCCAGGTTGAAGCGGGCGCGGTCGGAAGCGTACTTCTGGACGGCCTTCTCGTAGAGCTCGGCCTTGCGGGCGGCGTTGTCGGTGATGGAGGCCACGCGGAGCAGGCCTTCCTCGTCGAGGACGTCAATGGCCTTCTGCGAGAGCTCGACCAGCTCCTCGTCGGAGAAGTTCTGGTAGTCCAGCTCCGTGATGAAGCGGGCGCGGCGCAGCTCCGGGAAGACGTTCTTGTTGATCTCGGTATAGACCTTGGACATGTTCTTGATCTCGCTCTCGCGCACGGCGGGATCGCTGTACATCGACAGCACGCGCAGGATCAGGTCCTTGTCCTCGATGTCGGAATTCTCGACAGCCTCGCGGAAGCCCTCCCAGTCCTGGCCGATGCTGCGCACCTCCAGGTTGTCGGGGGCCTTCTCGCCCGTCACCTTGCTCCAGGCCTTCTGGGCGGAAGCGGCGCGCTTGTCGGAGAGCTTGGCGTTGTAGGCCTCGCCGCCTTCCGGCGAAGCGTAGGCCACGACGCTGGTGCCGCGGACCGTGTAGCGCGGATCGGCCTCGATGGCCTCGAGCGCGGCCTGCAGCTCCTTGATCGAGCGGGAGCGGAGCTCGCTGCCCTTGATGGTGGCGGAGTTGTAGTCATACATCACCTGGCCCTCGGTCTGCTCGTGCAGGACGGCCTGGTAGTTGTCCTTCTTGTAGCTGTATTCGCCGTCCGCCTCCGCGAGCAGCTGGGTCACGACCGTGCCGTCGGCCACCTTGACCGCCGGGATGGCGATCTCCTTGTCCTTGTAGCGCGCGACGCCGCGCAGCTCGAGGTAGGCCTGCTCCATGCCCTCTTCATAATCGAAGGCGAAATGCTCCTTGACGGTGCCGCCGGACTTGGCGACGACCTTGTAGTTGTCGAGTACCTTCTCGCCCTGGTAGACGAAGGTCGGGCCCTTCTGCTCCTCGCCGCCGGCGTAGACCAGCACGGGCGTCACTTCGAGCAGGGCTTTGGGATGGAAATAACCGTCAGGATATGTTACGGCCAGGTCCACGGGGATCTGGTCGCCGACGAGAGCGAGGACCTCGGGCGTGCAGTCGATCTGCAGCTTTTCGGCCAGCTTCATCTGCTCGGCGCGGGACTTGGAACAACCGGCAGCCGCAACGACGGCGGCGCCCAGAATGAAGATTTTAAGGAAACTTCTCATTTTCAACATGGTTAGTCGTTAGTGGACAATAATCAGTTTACAAATATAAAAAATAATCCTTAACTTTGCTTTCTATGGAAATGCAAGAACTCCAGCGGCTCAAGAATAAATACGACATCATCGGCAATGACGCCGGGCTCAACCGTGCGCTCGAGACGGCGGTGGCCGTGGCTCCCACGGACCTCACCGTACTGATCACGGGCGAGAGCGGCGTCGGCAAGGAGACAATCCCGCAGATCATCCACCAGTTCAGCCGGCGCAAGACCGGCAAATATCTGGCAGTCAACTGCGGAGCCATCCCCGAGGGGACCATCAACGCCGAGCTGTTCGGCCACGAGAAGGGGGCCTTCACGGGCGCCATCGGCGAGCGGAAGGGCTACTTCGAGGAGGCCGACGGCGGCACCCTCTTCCTCGACGAGATCGGCGAGCTGCCGCGCGAGACGCAGGCCCTGCTGCTGCGCGTCCTGCAGAACGGCGAATTCATGAAGGTCGGCTCCTCCAAGGTGGAGAAGACCGACGTGCGCGTGATCGCCGCGACCAACGTCAACCTGGCTTACGCCGTGGCCACGGGCAAGTTCCGCGAGGACCTCTACTACCGGCTCACCGGCATCCAGATCCAGATGCCCGCCCTGCGCGAGCGCAACAAGGACGACATCTACCTGCTGTTCCGCAAGTTCACCTCGGATTTCTCCGAGCGCTACAACCTCTGCAAGGTCAACCTCAACCACGACGCCATCTCGATGCTGACCGCCTACCGCTGGCCCGGCAACATCCGCCAGCTGAAGAACGTCGCCGAGACGGTCACGGCCCTGGAGTCGCGTCCCGTCACGCCCGGCTCCGAGCGCATCGAGCTCGGCCCGGCGGCGCTGATGCGCTACCTGCCGGACGAGAAGGACTCGATGCTGCCCGCCACCACCGGTCCCGCTTCCGCCGGCGGCAGCATGTCCGACAGCGACAAGCAGATGATCATCAAGGCCCTGCTCGACCTCAAGCAGGAGGTCGACCGCCTCAAGGAAATCGTCAACGCCGGCGGCGCCGCGCAGCAGCCGATGCCGACGGCGCTGCCGCACTACGCCCCCATGCCCTCCGACGAGCCCGAGGAGCAGCTCTCCGAGCCGGAGCCGTCGCTCGACGGTATCTCCATCCGCAAGGCCAGCGACGAGCTGATCGAGCGCGCCCTCGCCAAGCACGGCGGCAAGGTCAAGCCGGCCGCCGCGG
>CAMJHW010000033.1 GCA_946405645.1 uncultured Bacteroidales bacterium | reverse complement strand
ATAAGCGAATGTGTTGTTTAAGGTGGTTTCGTCCCACGGATAGATAATACTTTACCGTTCCAGCAGGAATGTCCATAATGGCGGCGATGTCTTTAATCGGCAGGTCTTCAAAATAATGAAGGACGATAGCTGCCCTTTCCTTTTCCGGAATCCTTGAGAGTGCTTGCTTCAGGTCTTCATGCCTGAAAGAAGCATCCGAGTCTTCATTACCGGCGACGTGCAAAGCCTCTGGAGCCGTCAGATCAACCACTGGCGGAGGAAGCCGACGCAAATGATCAATGAAACAGTTATAAGCAATCCGGAACAGCCAGGCCTTGAAACTTCCCGAGAATCTGTCAGACATCACATAGGCTCGCACAAGCGCTTCCTGTGCGATGTCATCGGCCAGTGCGGCATCACCGCACAGCGAGGCCAGGAACCGCCGCAGCTGCCCCTGACACGCCCTCGCTTCGGAGATGAACCGCTCCCGGGTCATTCGTTATTTTCCTTCGACAATCTGTTTCTCTTCGGCTGCGATTTCCTTTGCAAGCATCTTCTTCCCGGAGAAATAGACAATGAAGAGTGCGACGCCTACGGCAAGGAGAATCCCGCCAAGCATGGTTGTAATGATAATCGCATCGTCATTTTTCGACCAATCGAGGGTGCAGGCCATATAGATTGCCACTGCAAGAACAGCCACGCCAAGCAAAGCAGTAACGCAGGCACCGGTCAAACGGCCCAGCAACCGTTCCTTAATAGTCTTGCTCCCGCTTTGGCTCTTGAAAAAGTCCGTGTCAATCTTGGCTCCGTTATCAAGGGCCTTAAGCATAATCTCGGCCTTGCGGTTCGTCTCATTCTGCTTCACCCGGCCAATCAGCCAAATAACCAGCGTCGGCAAAACGACGCAGATGCAGATAGGAATTAAAGCATCAAAGAAATGATTCCAAAAGTAAGTCATTGTATCAATGTTTTTATTGTTCAACTAAGCCCGTTTCCGGGACGGTTACATTGCTATAACGCAAAAGCCGCCCGAAAGGTTGGAAAATATCGCAATTATTTTCAGATAATAAAAGATGGAACGGAGGAGTGAAAGGTTTACCTGACTGCAACTGTATTCAAGCAACTTGAAATGTGACGATAACCTGCATAATGTCACACTTTTTGTCACACTAGATACGAAAAATCCCCCTCAGACTACTCTGAGAGGGATTTTTGTGGAGCATAGGAGAATCGAACTCCTGACCTTTTGAATGCCATTCAAACGCTCTACCAACTGAGCTAATACCCCGTTTGTGGGTGCAAATATAGACAATTTTTCGTAATCTGAAAAAAGTTTTGGTTAAATTTGGGAAAACTTTGATCAAACGGTTATGAAAAGATTCCTCGTCGGCCTCGCAATGGCCATCTTATTGTGCGCGGGATGTGGACCCAAGCATGGTACTACGTTGTGTGTCAATCCTTTGACTGGTACGGACATCCCGGACAACGATGTGATAAGGGTAGGGGATACCTACTATATGGTCAGTACTACGATGTACTTCTGTCCCGGCGCTCCGATCATGAAGTCCAAAGACCTTGTGCATTGGCAGATAGTCAGCTATATTTATGATTGTCTGGAAGATGACGATATTTACAACCTGCGCGACGGAGGCAGGCACGCGTACGGGCGCGGCCAGTGGGCGACCACTTTGCGCTATGTCGACGGAGTCTATTATGCGCTCTTCATCGCCAACGATCAGCGCAAGACCTATGTTTACAGGACGACGGACATAGAGAGCAGCTATTGGGAGCGTAACGTCATAGACAGGCCGATGCATGACGCTTCTCTCCTCTTCGAGGACGGCCGTGTCTTCTGTGTCTGGGGCAACGGCGATCTCCGCATCACCGAGCTCGAGCCGGATCTTTCGGCTATTAAGGAAGGGGGTGTGGACCAGCTGCTGATCTCCTCGCCTCGCGAAGGCATCAATCTTCGGGCTGAAGGCGCGCATGTCTATCATATCGGAGATTATTATTATGTGCTGGAGATCGACTGGCCTCGCGGCGGGGTCCGTACAGAGACCTGCTGGCGCAGCAAGGAGCTTCTCGGCGAATACGAGAGCAAGGTCGTCCTCCAGGGCAAGTTCGACGGCCGCAACGACGGTGTGGCGCAGGGTGCCATCTTCGATACCCAGTTCGGCGACTGGTATGCCGTAATGTTCCAGGACCACGGAGCGGTCGGCCGCATCCCTACGCTGCAGCCTGTCACCTGGGTTGACGGATGGCCCATCATGGGTGACAACGGCGTCCCTGTCAAGGAGTTCGAGGTCCAACTGACGGAGAGTGGCGAGAATCGTGTTTGGGCCAGTGATGAGTTTGATTACAAGGACAATAAGGATCTTGACTTGGTGTGGCAGTGGAATCATAAGCCGCTCGATGGGTGCTGGTCTGTGACTGCGCGCCCGGGATGGCTCCGCCTGACCACGGGTCAGCTGGCGGAGCGCATCGCTGACGCGCGCAACACGCTTACGCAGCGCACCGTCACTCCCGGCTGCTATAGTGAGACCAAACTCGACGCCAGCGCAATGAAGCCCGGCGACCATGCCGGCCTTTGCGCTTTCCAGAGCAATTTCTGCGCGCTGGAGGTTCAGGTATCGGACGATGGGGGCAAGAGCCTTGTCGCTATCGACCGCAACGGTGAGATCTCCAGGGTTCCGATGCAGGCGGAGACTGTGTGCCTGCGTCTTGACTACGACTTCAGCGTGGATAAGGCGCGCATGTCGTATTCGTTCGACGGATCGGACTGGGTTTCGGTCGATTATGAGCTTCAGATGCGCTACACTCTGGATTACTTTACCGGCTATCGCTCGGCACTATACAACTACGCCACCAAGGAACTTGGCGGCGCAGCTGATTTCGATTATTTCCGTCAGGAAGAGATCTAATCGACCTTAAGGTTCTCGTCGACGTAGCTGAGCAGCTCGTCGAGGCTCTCCTCGTCCTTATGGGCGAGGATTGCCATTACCAGGGTTCCCTGGACCGGCTCGACGCAGATGAGGATGACGGGGGCTCCCTCGTCATCTTCGGCGTCGTAGTACCATCCTTCCTGCCCGAGGAATGCGATTTCCTTGACCGGAGCTTCTTCCTCGCCTTCATCCATGCCTATCGCCTCCATGTACGAGTTCATGCATTCGATCTTGGCGTCTGAGTCTTCGGGAGTGTTCCCGACATAGAGTTCGATGGAAGCCCCCTCGTTGTCAGGGTCGGCTTCTTCGGTGGGGCAGGCGTAATAGGAAACGACTTCTTCGCCTTCTTCCAGGATAATCTCCTGCTCGATGTTCCACCCCTTCGGGAGCGGCAGAGTAATGTTGTGAGCCATAGTGCTTTTGTGTTATTCCTTCAGTCTAGAATCGATGATGATGGTGACGGGACCGTCATTGAGGAGCCTGACCTGCATCATTTCGCCGAATCGGCCTTGGTGGACAGGGCGGCCGGCGGCCTCGGAGAGGAGCTGGCAGAAGCGCTCGTAGAGCGGGACAGCCAGCCCGTGGCCGGCCGCCCTGATGTACGAAGGACGGTTGCCCCTGCGCGTCGATGCCGTGAGAGTGAACTGGGATACCGCCAGCAGTTCGCCGCCGACATCTGCCACGGAAAGGTTCATGACTCCGTTTTCGTCGTCGAATATACGCATCGAGGCGGTCTTGGACGCGAGCCATGCAGCGTCTTGCTCAGTGTCGCCGTTTTCAACGCCGACAAGCACGAGCAGACCGCGGCCGATCTTCGCGATACAGTCGTCTCCTACGGTAACCGATGCTTCTGAAACCCTTTGTATGACTAATCTCATAAACCATACAAATGTAAGTTATATTAGTTTTTTTTCATAATTTTGCGCCCGGTTTTTAAGTAGTGTATCCATGTCTTCGGGCAAATCCAAGGAACTGACCCAAGGGAGCGCATTTTGTCTTCTTCTTGCGTTCACAGTCCCCATCCTTCTCGGAAACGTCCTCCAACAGTTCTATCTGCTGACGGATTCGGCCATCGTGAGCAATTTCCTCGGTGTGGACCGGCTGGCCGCCGTTGGCGCCAGCACATCCATCACTTTCCTTATACTCGGATTCTGCAACGGCTGCGCCGGCGGAATGGCCATTCCGGTCGCGCAAGCCTTTGGCGCGCGCGACTATTCTGCGCTGCGCCGCTTCGTCTTCAGTGCGCTGATCCTTGCGGCCGGGATTTCACTCACCCTGGCAGTCGCGGCATCCCTCCTATGCCGAAGCATCATCACCTGGATACATGTGCCGCAGGACATATTCGAATGGGCCTATACCTATCTGCTGATCCTCTTCATTGGCATTCCCTGTTCATTCTTCTATAACCTTCTGGCCAGCATCATACGGGCGCTGGGGGACAGCCGGACGCCTTTCCTGTTCCTTGTATTCTCCACTTGTCTCAACATCGTCCTCGACCTTCTTTTCATCCTCGTGTTCCGCTGGGGAGTGGCCGGAGCGGCCATAGCCACCGTCGTGGCACAAGGTGTTTCCGCTATCCTCAGCTACCGTTTCATGATGCGCAATTACGATGTTCTGAGGGATTGTCCGGAAGACCGGCGTTTCAGCCGGGAAGCGGCGTCGCAGCTTCTGACCGCCGGTGTCCCGATGGGGCTTCAGTTCTCCATCACCGCCATCGGCAGCATTATGATACAAAGCTCCAACAATTCCCTCGGAACCGTGTTCGTCGCCGGATTTGCCGCAGGCATGCGCATCAAGATGCTGTTCATGGTCGCACTTGAGAGCCTTGGAATAGCCATGACGACCTTCTGCGGCCAGAACATCGGCGCCGGCAAGCCCGAACGTATCCTGGAAGGACTCAAGGCTTGCATGCTGTTGATCGTGGTCTATTGTGCCGCCTGCTTCGCTGTCGTATGGCCCCTTGCCGGCACACTGTCCCGCATCTTCGTGGATTCGTCCGATGCGGAGATAATCGCCGCGGCTGTCCGATACATCCGCACTTCGGTGGCCTTCTTCTTCCTTCTGGGTACTTTGTGTGTGTTCAGGTACTCCATCCAGGGATTGGGGTTCACCCAGTTCGCTATGTGGTCGGGAGTTATGGAAATGATCGCCCGAGTGCTGGTCAGCCTGCTGCTGGTCGCCCCTTTGGGCTATACTGCCATCTGCCTGGGCGACGGTATAGCCTGGATAGCCGCGAACCTGTTCCTGGTCCCTGCCTTCATACACGTTTACAAGAGAGTGTCCCGGGGCGGCACTACTTTTGGAGTTGTCAGGCATAGTATGTAATTTTGAATCCATGAAACGACTCATCTCCATAGCCGTATTGACGGCGCTTTCCCTGGGCATGTTGTCTGCCCAGACTCCGGCCGAGACCAAGCTATACAACAAGACTCTCAAGAAGCCTTCCGTGAAGGCTTACGAGAAGTTCCTTGCCAAATATCCTTCATCCGTGTACAGCCTCGAGATCCTTACACTGCGGGATTCGACACTGTTTGCGGCTGTCGACAAGGAGGATGCCGAAGCCGTGGAGGCGTTTGCCGCTGCGCATCCCGACTCTCCGCTCAGCGGACAGGTCGGGGATGTCATCGCGCGGCACAATACAAGCCCTCTCTCCAAGGAGGAGGCGATGGCCGCGGTGCGTGCGCTTGCGCCTTCGGCCGCCGACGCGGTCGGCTATCGGCGCGCCAACCGCAACTATGCGCTCGGCCTTTCGGCCGAAGGGGGAGCGCTGACGCTGTACCGCTGCGCACTCGGCGCCGACGGCGCCTGGGCGCTCGCGGACACGCGCTCCCTCGAGCGCTACAACCTTGACGGGAAGCTCGCTGACTGCAAGCTTGACGGACCTGTGGAATTGGTTGAGATCGATGGCAAGAAATTCTTGTCATTCAACTATATCAACACTTCCGATAACAGCAAGGGTATCGAGTATGTCGTGTCTCTTTTCAACCCTGCCGACGACTCTGTCACCCATTCAATGTTCTATGGCAGAGACATGTCGGCAAAGGACGGGCTGAAGATTGAAGGCCAGTGCCCGGAGGCGCTGTCATCGCTTGTGCTTCCGGAGAATGCCTGGCTTCTGAACCGGATCAATTCCGATCCGCGCTTTGAACAGATTTCGAAGGCGAATGCTTTAACCGACGACTCGATCGCCTGGTGGCTGGAAAAGAATCCAGAAGCCGAGACCAGGGCCTCGCGACTGAACTTCGGCGCGCTCGACGAAGAGAGTTCGCTGGTCGCGGGCTTCAAGGCCGCCCGCTCTCGCGACAAGGATAGCTCCAGGAGTTTCACTGCCGCCCTTTTCGACATCCGCGACTATACCGTCATCGTCGCTTATTCGAAGACTTACAAGAACTACATCCTCGTTTGGTGCGAGCCGGTCTGCAAGAACAAGAACCGCGACAAGCTCCTGAATACCATTTACTTCGAGGACGATACCTCTTTGGCTTTGTTCTATTACAAGGGTAAAACGACCTTCAAGAACCGTATCAATCTCGCCAACCGCAGCATCCGGCGATAAAGGCCGTGATTTGTAACTAAAACAAGGGTTCTGAGGCGAATGACAGACCCGATCCGGTACGAGGATGCTTGAAAGAAAGGGTGGTGGCGTGCAGGCATAGCCTGCCCGGGCCGCCGCCGTACAGGCGGTCGCCGACGATCGGCCTTCCGAGGCCGAGCGGATGCGCCGCATGCACTCTCAGCTGGTGCGTGCGCCCCGTAAGGGGAGTGAAGCGCACCAGCGCACATCCGTCAGGCATCATCTTGAGCAGTTCCCAGTCCGTTACGGCCTGCTTGCCCTCCGCGAAGTCCACCATCTGCCGCGGTCTGTCGTCGAAGTCAAGGAGCAGCGGCAGCGAGATGCGTCCGGCTGCCTTCAACGGCTCCCGACCAGCGGTCAGTTTTGCGACATAGCTTTTTTCAACCTCGTGCCTCTCGAACTGTTGCTGCAGGATTGCCAGATTGTCCGTTCCCTTGGCAAACACGATCAGCCCGGAAGTGTCCATGTCCAGCCTGTGGCAGGCGCGGACATCCGTGCCGGGGCCGCAGTGGCTCTGAAGGCGTTCCTGAAGGGACACCTTCAGCGTACGCCCCGGCACTGCAAGCATTCCCGAAGGCTTGTCCGCTACTATGATGTCCTCGTCTTCGAATAGAATGCTGAAGTCCTCTTCCGAGGCGGGGGAGTCCTGTTCCAGCGGGTTAGGCTCGACATCCAGCCCCTGCAGCATGAATGCAAGCAGCGGTCCGCACTTCCCCGTACAGGATGGATAGAAGCATCCTTGGCGGCGCACTTCCCGTTCCGGAGAGGCGCCGTACCAGAATTCTCCCATAGCAAGCGGCCTAAGTCCGTGAAGGTAGGCGTACTGCAGCAGCTTCGGCGCAGCGCAGTCTCCCGTCCCTCCGGGAGGGACCAGACCGCGTTCCGCGAAAATCTCGAAGATGCTCTTCTTCTCCCCGAGGGCGTTAAGTACGACATAATGCCTGAACAGCCATTCCTGCAGTGCAGTCGAGCGCGTCTTACGCTCGACCTTCAGTGCGTCCCTTTCAGGGGTGTCGATATCCGGCTCGCGTATCCGCCGGTTCAATTCCGAGATCCCGGCCTCTTCCTGTCGGAAATAACCATCCGGATCCGTCAGGTCGAATATCGGAGGCACGAATCCCTCTACCCGGCTCCTTCCTCCTGCCAGTCCGGAGAACCCGTATAGAAACGATTCCCTGCCTTCCTTATCCCGGGCCATCAGCACTCCCATCATCTTCCCTTCTGCAAAAATCGAATGCAGTTCCGGCGTATCCCCGATATGTGCAATCAATCGTTCCGCAGCCCTAACGATTTCGTCATCAGGGGTATAACAGAAAGGATATGTGAATCTTTTTTCGAACATCCGTTATTTGCTTTCAAATTGACACCGAAAAAGGCATTAAACGTTTTTAATATATTTAAATAAGCTTTCCAGGGCCCAGGGAGGCCATTTTTGCCAATCGGCCAGTGGAATGGGGGAAGTGTTTTAGTAACGATTTATAGCGCTGAAAATCAATGTTCTGATATATTTATTAAAATTTTTTCAAAATTTTTTCAAAAAAATTTGCAGATTCAAAATTTAGTTGTACCTTTGCATTCGAGTTGAGGCTCTTATTAAGCAGTTCTGCTTACTCAACTTATTGGTTATTAGTTTTAGTGTTATTAATTATGTGGTTAGTATGAGTGGTCCACGCGTGAGCGTCGACTACTTATTTTTTTAAACGCACCCTTCCATCAACCTGGCGGATGCAACCACTCGACAGCACCTTTGCAAAGTTATAAAAAAGACATTACAATATGGCAGACAATTATCTCGAGAGGCGCGAGGAAGCGCTGCGTTCTTCACAGCGCACCGTCGTGCGCCGCAACAATCCTTCCCTTGACACCCTTCTCCGCAAGAACCGCAGTCACAGGGCTTTCGATACGTCGTACACTGTCGCCATGCGACAGTTGGAGACCATTGTCGCCGTCAACCCGAAACTCCCCTCGGGACGCAACGCCCAGACGCTCCGTTTCAAGCTCCTTGATGCACAAAGCGGAGGAGAGGACTTCTGCCGATACCTGCATCTGGGCGGCTATCTCCCCGAATTGCATCTCCCTGCACCCGGTACCGAGCCCAAGGCCTTCATCATCATTTGCAGCACGGAGCCTGAATCCCCGATCGTCGATATCGACTTGGGCATATCTCTGCAAAGCATGGCTCTCAAGGCCGTCGAGATAGGTCTCAACGCCCTCATCGTCAGGGCATTCAATAAAAAGGAAATCAAGGAAACCCTCGGGCTTCCGTCAGATCCTCTCGCCGTCCTCGCTATCGGCAAAGGTACGGAGACCATCGTATTGGACGAGGTTCCTGCCGGCTCCGACCTGCGCTACTACCGCGATGCCGACGGCATTCACCACGTCCCGAAGATTACAGTCTCCGACCTTCTTATTTAGCGAACTTCTTTCCGTCACCCCAAGCCTTTCCGACGACCTTGCCGATAGCCCGGTAGGTCATGGATGCGGCGTCGAATACGACGGGCTGAAGCTTGTCCAGATCGACCTTGCCGTCGGTAAGTATGCTCTCGTCTGCGCTCATGTTCACGACCTCGCCGACGAGGATGCCGTTTGACCAACTCACGACCTTGCATTCCAGCGTGAGGGGATATTCTTTGATGATGGGCGCGTCCACATTCGGGCTGGGAACGAAAGAAAAACCGACTTTCGCGACCTTGTCCGAGACCTTGTTGCCGCTCACGAGACCGAAGAAATCGGACTCTGCGACGGTACGGATGTCGGCGAAACTCACGGTGAATGCACCGGTCTGTTCAAGGTTTTCAGTGGTCTTGTGCTTGGACAAGCTGACGACGATCTGCTTGAAGTCGTACTGTCCAGCCCAGGCTGCCATCATCACGTCGGGAGTATGGTCCCCGTTCCAGGTGGCGATCATCACGCAAGGTTGCGGCGTGGTCACAAGAGCGTGGTCGGGACCGAAGTTCTTGCGTCCCGCCACCTCATTGAATGCTGCGTTTGTACTCATATCATTGAATTGATCTGTTCGGTTATTCACATATTCCGTCATCCCCAACGACAGTTGGGGTTTCGATGTAAAGATAGTAAAAAGAATATCAATTCGGCAATTATGCCACGGAACGAAGACGCCGTTTCATGCGGCAAAGGATAATATGGACGTTGTTCACCGTGATGCCCTCACGCTTGGCCATCTCGCCGGCGTCGAGACCCTCTATCTGCCATGCAAGGAATCGTCGGTCCCTCTCGCTTACAAGTCTTGAGTAGAATGCTCGATGCATTTCCTCGGCAATGAATTCCCCATCCGCGGACATCTCGCCGCTTCGGTACAGTCCGTACTCGCTTTCATCGAGGACTATATCCCGGTCAAACTTGCACGAGATATTCTCGCGGCAGCTCTTTGCCCTTGCCTCCGACCTGACGACATTACGGGCGATTGTGCCTACCCAAGTTGAATATGCCCCCTTCGCCGGGTCATAGGATTCTCTCGCCCTCCATATCTTGAGGACGACATCCGACACCATATCCTCCATTTCATACTGGTAGAAGTACTTGGGGAATTGCTTGTCAACGAAACCGTGCACCGCCTTGGATGCGTATTGCCTGAACTGCTCGGGGCTGATTGGAAGTCCGTTTGTGTTTCTTTCTGTCATGGTGTGCGTGGTATATCAATAATCATGCCGTGATTGTGTCAATGTGACGCAAATATTTTGGGCGAATCTCTGAAAGAATGTCAAGAAAGAAGTGTATATATTTGTGAAAAACACAACGGATATGAGAAAGAAATACAAGGGAAGTGAAGGACCGATAGATGCCCGCATTTAGGACTGGACACGTTTAAACGGAGTATGATTATGTTTATTATGATTTTTTGTATGACCATAATCGGTCTATATTGCTTTTTTACCAAGCTTGCCGCGTGTCTTGAAACCGTGGAACTGTTTTCCGAAAGGGCATATACCTGTCCCGATGAATTCCTGAAGGATCAAAGGAAAAGTGACGCCCTCCATGCGGCAAACTGCTTTTTCCTTTCTCTGAACGGTATTACTCTAATGCTTTTCGGCCTGTCGATTTTCGTCATGGGCGGTGTTGTTATTCCGACATCGGTTTTACTTATAATGGCGATGGTGAATGTCATCCAGATTTATGCCAATCGCATCATACTTGACAGGACGGGTCTGAACAGGAGGATGAACGGGATTATGACCCAATGGAAATCGCAGAAGAAGATAACGAATACAAACGACGATGAAGTGCGTCTTTACAGGATGATAAGGGAATCCGTTAAAAACGAATCATATAATATCTTTTATATTATTCTGCTTTTGACCTTGTTCTGTATTTTGCCATAAAAATGTATCTTTGTCATCGGAGGACACCTCTTTTGTTATTCACCATATCGCATAATCAATCTTTGCAGGATGGCTGTTTTTTACCACGGTAGTTCCGTACTCTTTGATGCTTTCGACCTTTCGCACTCGTATGAAGGTGCAGGACGTGCAAAGTACGGTTATGGCATTTATGTAACTGAAGAATTCAATACGGCGGCGCATTACGCATTCAGTGAGAAGCGTCCCGAAAACCGGGATTTCTATGTTTATACGGTGGAAATACCCGACAGGACGGATGATAATTGCCTGCCGTTGTACAAGAGGATCCCGGTGCCGGCGTCAATCGTCGCCAGAACCGAGGATAAACTGGGCGAGGTGCTGCCGCCTGAGGCCAAGGCCGAGGGAATCCCTTTCCGCAAGTATCTGGCCAACTATCTGACCGGTGAGAAGAAGCCGGTAAAACAGATGACAGGGAAAGCGACGGTGGACGGTGAGAAGGTTGCCGCCGGCTTCCTGCTGTCCATCGGTGTTGAGCTGATCGAATGGCCACAAGGCAGTTGGACTAATCCGAAGAAGAGAAATATGGCGGTTCTGGATGACAGCAAGGTGCGGATCATCAGGATAGAGAAAGTTGGCCTCCGCGGGAAGAAACACGAGTATATTCCAGGTTCCAAACAATTGATAAAAGAGTTCTGATGTCATGGCTGTACACGTACGCGATATGCTTGAAACGAACTATCCGGAGTATTCCGGCTGGTTCAGCTATCCGGCCGACACGGCCATCGCATTCCACAAGATTGATGGGGAGTGGGGGATACTCGGCAATTTCGCAAGGACCCCGCTCGTGGTGGACGGGGTAACGTTCTACTCTGCCGAGAGCCTCTTTCAGGTGATGAAATTGACCGACCCTGCAGCTAGAAGGCACGTGCATTCAATGAAGGGGGTGTGGTTGAAGAAACAAGCGAACAAATATGCGGCCACCGTCGGCCGTGCCGACTGGGCTTCGATCTTTGTCGACGCCCTCAAGTTCTGCTTGATGACCAAGTATGCACAATGCGATGCATTCCGTGCAGAACTCGAGCGTACTGGCAACCGTGTCATCGTTGAGAGAGCCCACGGTCGCGCTGATACATATAGTGCCAAGCTCTCCGCCGACGGGATGACCTGGACCGGCGGCAACCTTATGGGACGCCTCCTTATGGAGCTGCGGGACAAGGGCGGGTTGGATTACCGTTTGCCTCCTGACGCTACCATTTTTTCCGACTTGAGAGAATAGTGGCGCTCCTGTGCTCCGGATATGATAACGCTTATAATAATCATAATTACCTCCGCTGTAAGCATCCTTTGTTTCAGGGGGACGCTTGACATAGATTCCT
>CAMJHW010000032.1 GCA_946405645.1 uncultured Bacteroidales bacterium | reverse complement strand
TCTCCATGAACCATATCCTCAAATATGGCGGATTCCGTTTCTATCAGGCTGACTATGACGAGGACCTGCAGGGAAGCATCCTTGCCGTATCCCATGACCCATGGGGCATAGGGATTACCTATTGCGGATACCTCCTGCTGCTCATCTCGATGATCGGATTCTTCTTCGAGAAAGGAACTGAATACCGTAAGGCGGCAGCCAGGCTTCCTGTCCTGCCGAAATGGCTGAAAACGGGACTGATCGTTGCCGGGTGCATACTCCTTGTGGGATTCTTCTGGCTCATATGCCGCAAGCTGCTGTTCCAGCCTCTGATGCCCGTGCTCCGTTCTCCTCTCCTGATATTCCATGTCGTGGCCATGATGATATCGTATACCATCTTCGGACTTGCGGCGTTGATCGGCATAACCGGCTTGATCGTTTCCAAATCGCAGGTTAAGGAAAACCTGCGCGACATCAGCCTTATCATCCTGTACCCCGCCGTATTCCTTCTGGCTTTCGGAACTTTCCTCGGTGCCGTCTGGGCAAATATCTCCTGGGGAAATTACTGGGGATGGGATCCTAAGGAGACCTGGGCGCTAATCACGCTTCTGGTTTACTCTTTCGCCTTGCACGGATCCTCTTTCAAGGCTTTCCGCAAGCCGACGCTCTTCCATGTGTACACGATCGTGGCTTTCCTCTCGGTGCTCATCACGTATTTCGGCGTGAACTTGCTTCTGGGAGGCATCCACTCTTATATGTAGCATCTGTCAGATGATCCAGTCCGTGTGCTCCTCGTCCCTGTCCGGGATGAGGCGCCGGACTGGTTTGTACTTGTAGAAGAACCGGCTGGCTATTACGCGGATCACCGTGTAGGACGGGATGGCGACGAGCATTCCCAAAGGACCGCCGATATGTCCCGCAATCAGCAGGACGATGAATATTTCCAGAGGATTGGCCTTGATGCTGGTGGAGTAGATCAGTGGCTGATAGACGAAATTGTCCACGAACTGGGTTCCTTGCATTATGGCGAAGACTATCAGCGCGAAGATCCATATGTTGACGTCCAGTCCCACTCCCGCTCCCGCCTTGAGTATCAAGCAGAGTCCTACTCCGAGTATATCGCCGAGCAGTGGTCCGACGTATGGGATGACGTTGAGGATACCGGCTATGAAGGCTATTCCGATGGCGTAATTGACACCTATCCTTGCGATAAGCCACAGCCCCAGGAAATCCAGCAGCATGACGCCCAGCACTTCAATGGTGAGGCCTACGAAGTAGCGCGAAAGCAGCATCTCGATGTCGAGGATGGTCTTGCCTACGGACTCCTCGATGCGGTCTGGAACAAGGGCGCCCACTATCTTTCCGAAGAGCGCTTCGTCCTTGATGAAGAAGAAGGAGATGAACACTACGGAGAATACGCCGATAACGATGCCCGCGATTGCGGAAGCCACGGAACCGAGAATGTTGGACACTCCGGAGAAATTCGTCACATCTTTAAGCTTGCCCAGGGAGAAGGTTATGATGTCGAAGTCGAGCCCGGCGTCGGGGAATACGTTGATGATCCAGGCATTGATACTGTCGAGCATGTCTTGGTCGAAACTGATGCTGCTGTTCATTGCAACGGCGTCACGCACGATTCCTGAAACGATAGGTACGACCTGTGTGACTATGAGCGCCAGCAAGAGGATGATTGAAACCAGCGTGAATACGGAGATCAGCCAGTCAGGCGCGGATTTTCCCTTGATGGTGATCTGTTTGATGGCCCTGTAGATGGGTTGTCCGATGAGTGATATGACGAACGCGGCGATGATGTAGATGAGCACGCTGCGGAAATACCAGCAGATCGCGGCTATGATTGCGAATGCGCCGATGTTGATGATGTGTCTGGCCAGTCTGTCTATGCTTCGTTCCTGTTCCATGGGCTCTGAGATTCTGTGGATTCAAATATAAGAAAAAATGTTGCGAAAAAGGTCACAATCGGCGGATTATGATTATCTTTACGGCTCGGTTGCAATTATGGCGTAGTCCGAATTCGCCACATTTACGGCCAAATCGCCACAAATGGGACGGCATGTTTTTTCACGTACGTGTTTGTTCTTACATTTGTTAAATTTTAGTTAAGAACAAAAGCAAAGGATTATGATCAATTATTTGGAACTCTTTACCGAGAATACCAGGAAGTATTGGAATGAAAAGGCTCTCTGCGACTGGAGAGGTGACGGATTCACCTTCGGCGAGGTCGCCGCGCAGATAACCAAGCTCCATATGCTCTTCGAGAGCACGGGCGTCAAGCAGGCGGAAAAGATCACCGTCTGTGCTCCCAACTCCGCCCGCTGGGCCATTTCTTTCCTTGCTGTCAACACATACGGCACCGTTACGGTTCCGCTCCTTGCGGACTTCATCCCTTCGGCCATCTGCAGTTTGGTGGACCACTCCGAGAGTGTCGCCCTTTTCACTGACAAGGACACATTCGCCAAGCTCGACATGACCGCCATGCCCCGCCTCAAATACGTCATCTGCACGGGGGACTTCTCGATGCTCTGGTCCTCTTCCAAGGAGTATGAGGAGGCTTTCGCCGGTCTTGACGCGGCCTTTGCCGCCAAGTATTCCGGAGGCTTGCGTCCCGAGGACGTGAACTATACTCCGGACACCGAGGACAAGCTCGCCATCATCAACTACACATCCGGCACCACCAGCGCCCCCAAGGGCGTCATGCTGAAATACAAGGCTCTCAGCACCTCGATCGATTTCGCCATCCGCTATATCCCCGCCGGCAAGAAGGACAGTATTGTCTCGATGCTTCCTATGGGTCATATCTACGGCATGGTGTTCGAGTTCCTGTATCCTCTCTGCAGCGGCGTGACAGTCTATTACCTCGGCAAGGCCCCCGCGGCTTCGACGCTGCTCAAGGCCATGGCCGATGTCAAGCCTTATATCGTAATCACCGTTCCCCTCGTGATGGAGAAGGTTTACAACAACTCCATCAAACCCGTCCTCTCCAAGTGGTACATGAAGCTCCTTACCTCCATCCCCGGAGTTAAGAAAGTCATTTACAAGGCCGTCGTTGACAAGATCAAGGCCAGCTTCGGAGGTAACGTCCAGCAGTTCATCATGGGCGGCGCCGCCCTCAATCCCGATGTGGAGAAGGCCTTCCGCAAGATGGGACTTCCGTACAGCGTAGGCTACGGCATGACTGAGGCTGCTCCTCTGCTCGCATTCTCCAACTGGTGGCTGTATGTTCCCGGCTCCTGCGGCAAGCACGTCGATTCCGCGGAGGTCCGCATCGATTCCCCCGACCCGGAGAATGTCATCGGTGAGATCCAGGCCAAGGGTTCCAACATCTGCATCGGATATTTCAATAATCCCACTGCTTCGCAGAATGCGTTCACCGAGGACGGTTTCCTCCGTACCGGCGACCTCGGAATCATGGACAAGGACGGCAACATCTTCATCAAAGGCCGCTGCAAGACCATGATCCTCTCGGCCAACGGCCAGAACATTTTCCCCGAAGAGCTCGAAGCCGTGCTCAACTCCATCGATTTCGTGGGCGATTCAGTCGTGGTGGACCGCAATACCAAGCTCGTGGCCCTCATCACTCTCGACAAGGAAGCCATCAAGCGCGCCGGACTCGACGACGCTTCAGTGGCCGAGCTGCCCGAGAAGATCCGCATCAAGGCCAACAGAAGCCTGCCGGTCTACAGCAAGATCACAAAGGTGGAGGTCAAGACGGAGCCTTTCGAAAAGACCCCCAAGGGAAGCATCAAGCGCTTCCTCTACTCTTAATATGAACGAACTGGAAGAAACTAGAAAGAAAATAAGCGTCCTTGACGCTGAAATGGCGCGCATCTTCGTCGAGCGTATGAGGCTCGTCGAAGATGTCGCTGAATATAAGAAGCAGAAGGGCCTCCCCATCACGGATCCCGTCCGGGAGGCTGCCGTTCTCGAGCGCAACATCCGTCTGGTCGACGATTCCGTACTGAAGGAGTATTATACTCCGTTCATCAAAGGCTTGATGGGTTATTCCTCCGCATATCAGGAACGTCTGCTCGAGGGAATGAAGATAGCATATTGTGGCGTGCCCGGAGCCTTCGCATACATCGCGGCTCGCAAGCTCTATCCTACTGCCCGGCTTGTTTCTTTCCAGGATTTCGAGTCTGCCTACGATGCCTGCGAGTCGGGCGAGGTGGACGCCTCTGTCCTCCCCCTAGAGAACAGCTTTGCCGGCGAGGTCGGCAGCGTGATGGACATGGCCTTCTCCGGAAGCCTGTACGTCAACAAGATGATCGACGTGGAGATTAACCAGAACCTTCTGGGGCTTCACAGTGCTTCGAAAGATGGAGTGAAGAAGGTGATCAGCCATCAGCAGGCCATCGCGCAATGCTCCCGGTTTATCCGTGAGCGCGGGCTCGAAGTGATAGAAGTCTCCAATACCGCTGTGGCCGCACAGCGTGTGGCCGAGCTGCAGGATCCTTCCGTATGCGCCATAGCTTCCGCAGAGGCGGCTTCCTTGTATGGATTGGAAGTCCTGGAGAGGAATATCAACACCAGCAGGGCCAATTCCACCCGTTTCGCCACTTTCAGCCGGAGCCGTAACATGCCTTCCGGACGCGGCCATCTCAATGAGCATTTCATCCTGGTGTTTACCGTCCTCAACGAAGCCGGAGCTTTGGCCAAGACCTTGAATATCATCGGTTCGCACGGGTTCAACATGTGCAACCTCCACAGCCGTCCCATGAAGGAACTCATGTGGAACTATTATTTCTTCGTCGAGCTCGAGGGAAATGTCAATACTCCCGACGGCGAGGATCTGCTGCTGCAGCTCGGCACCGTCTGCGAGAATCTCAAACTTCTCGGTACCTACAGGCTGGATAAATACTCTGGAGAGGACAAGTGATGTTGGACCGTGACAGCAGGATACTGATCGTCGGCCTGGGATTGATAGGCGGCAGCTATGCGGAGGGGCTTACCAAGGCCGGCTTCGAAGTGGGCGCCGTCACCCGTTCCAGGGAAAGCATCGATTATGCCTTGTCGAGGGGGATGATCGCCAGCGGCACTGTGGAAGTTACCCGCGAATATGTCTCCCGTTTCGACGTCATCGTGTTTGCCCTGTACCCCCATGTGTTTCTCTCCTGGATTGAGAAGTATCAGGAATATATTAAGCCGGGTGCGCTCCTGACGGATGTCACTGGAGTGAAGCGCTCGGTGGTGTACCGTGTGCAGGAAATGCTCCGTGACGATCTCGAATTCGTCGGAGCCCATCCGATGGCGGGCCGTGAGTCTTACGGAGTACGGAATGCCGATTGCTCGGTCTTCGAGGGGGCCAATTACATAGTCACGCCGACGGATGCCAATACCGAGGAAGCTGTCCGTACTTGCGAGGATCTTGGCCGGGTACTCGGATTCAAGTGCATAACCAGGTTATCCCCGGAAGAGCATGATGAGATGATAGGCTTCCTCAGCCAGCTTACGCATTGCATCGCGGTGGCTCTGATGAACAGCAAGGATTCCGGCCATCTTGCCGAGTTCACCGGCGATTCGTTCAGGGACCTTACCAGGATAGCGAAGATAAATGACGCTATGTGGAGTGAGCTTTTCCTCCTCAACAGGGACCAGCTCCTCACACAGATGGACCTTTTCATCGCAGAGTTCGTAGAGTTGAGGGACGCATTGAATGACGGCGATGCCGACAAGATGCGGGAGATGATGAGGATTTCGACCGAGAGGCGTTCTTTTTTTGATAAGAAGTAGCTTATGAACATGATTTTCAAACGGGAGCTTTTCAACCCCCAGGAAGTTAAGGAGATGTACCCGGCCTCTGCGGAAGGCCTGGAAGCGAAGAAGCATAACGACCGTGAGATCCGCGACGTCCTTCGCGGAGCATCCGACAAGCTCATCTTGGTCATCGGCCCTTGTTCCGCAGACCGGGAGGATGCGGTATTGGATTATATCGGCCGGCTTCGTCCGGTGCAGGACAAGGTCAAGGACAAGATAGTCATCATCCCCCGTATCTATACCAACAAGCCGCGTACGACAGGCGCCGGATACAAGGGGATGCTGCACCAGCCCAATCCCATCGCCAACCCGGACATCCTGAAGGGCCTCCTTTCGATCCGCAGGATGCACGTTCGTGCCATCAATGAGTTCGGTTTTTCGTGTGCGGATGAGATGCTCTATCCGGAGAACCATCATTTCCTTTCCGATCTTATATCCTATGTCGCTGTCGGAGCGCGCAGTGTCGAAGACCAGCAGCACCGTCTGACTGCCAGCGGACTCGATGTCCCCGTGGGAATGAAGAATCCTACGAGCGGTGACTTGTCCGTTATGATGAACTCTATCAGGGCTGCACAGGGTTCGCATATATTCATCTACCGCAACTGGGAAGTCGAGAGCAAGGGCAATCCCTTCGCACATGCCATCCTGAGGGGATTTGTCGACAATTACGGCAAGACCCATCCCAACTATCATTACGAAGACCTGATGATGCTCGCAAGAATGTACAGTGAGGCTACATCCCTTCAGAACGCCGCAGTCATCGTGGACTGCAACCACGCCAATTCCGACAAGAAGTATCTCGAGCAGATCCGCATCGCGAAGGAAGTCCTGCACAGTACTCGTCACAGTGATGACGTGCACCGACTGGTAAAGGGCCTTATGATCGAGTCTTATATCGAAGACGGCTCCCAGAGCCTTGGAGGATGCGTATATGGCAAGTCCATAACGGACCCTTGCTTGGGCTGGGAAAAAACGGAGAGGCTCATCTACGAGATCGCCGATCTCCGATAAGCCTCCCTTTTTTCACTCTGAGCTCCGCTGGAAATCTATATTCTCTTCAGCGTCACTACAGCATTATGCCCTCCGAATCCCAGTGAGCTGGACAGTGCGAACTCGGCCTGCACCTGCCTGGCGGTAACAGGGATGTAATCCAGGTCGCATTCCGGGTCAGGTTCAGCATATCCTATGGTCGGAGGAAGGAAACCGTCCTTGAGCGCGATTGCTGAGGCGATCAGCTCCGCAGCTCCGGCTGCGCCTATCATATGCCCTGTCATGGACTTGGTCGAACTGATCATCGCTTTCCTGGCCACATCCTCTCCGAGGGCGAGCTTGAATGCTGCGGTCTCGCACTTGTCATTCAGCAGGGTTCCGGTACCATGGGCATTGATATATAGCATTTTATCGGCTTCGAACCCCGCCTCTTCCAGCGACTGTCGCACCGCGGCTGCTGTTGTCGTGCCGTCGGGGCGCGGCGCGGTGTAGTGATATGCATCGCAGGTGTTGCCGTAGCCGGCAACTTCCGCGATGATATCCGCTCCGCGCTGCATGGCATGCCCGTACTCCTCGAGTATGAGTATGGCTGCGCCTTCCGCCATCACGAATCCGCCGCGGCGACGGTCGAACGGCAGGCTGGCCTGCATAGGGTCGGAGGAAGTCGACAGGGCCTTGATGTTGGCGAAACCGCCGAGTCCAAGCGGAGTGACTGCGGCTTCCGATCCGCCGGCGATAATCGCGTCGGCCTGCCCGTACTTGATGGCCCTGAAGGCCTCTCCAACGGCATGCGTACTCGTCGAGCATGCAGAAACTACCGGGAGGCATGGTCCCTGGGCATTGAACCGTATGGCAATGTTCCCGGCTCCGATATTGCTGATGAGCATCGGTATGAAATGAGGGGAGATACGGGATACGCCTTCTTCGATCATCGTCTTGGTCTGGTTGACGAACGTCTGCATTCCGCCTATGCCGGAACCCACATAGACTCCGAAACGCTCGGGCGCGATGTTGACCCCTGCCTCGAGTCCGCTGTCCGCCACCGCCTCGATGGCGGCGCAGGTGGCGAAGCGGCTGAAGAGGTCGCTCCTGCGCACGCTTGCGGCATCCATGCCGAGTGCGACGGGATTGAAGTCTTTCACCAATCCTGCCACGTGAACGGGGAGTTCTCCGTATTCATCCATCCCTTCGATCAGGGAGATGCCGCAGCGTCCTTCGCTCAGGCTTTTCCTGAAAGTGTCTATGTCGTTTCCTATGGGCGATATAATGCCCATACCGGTGATAACTACTCTTCTTTCTTTCATGTCAACGGGTTTTGGGTTTGCAAAGATAGTGTAAAAAGAGTATTTTTGCACGTTAAAAGCGAAAGGCTATGTGGAGAAAGTTCTGCCGTCTGATCATGAACGTCTGGGGTTGGGAAATGGACGAGAATATCCCCAAGGAGGACAAATGCATCCTTCTTGGCGCCCCGCACACTTCCATCCTCGATTTCGTGGTGGCCTATCTTTATTATGAGGCCGTTGGCGGCACCTCCCTGTGCATGGTCAAGAAGGAGATGTTCTTCCCTCCTCTGGGATGGATAGTCAAGGCTATGGGAGGCATTCCCGTGGACCGCTCCAATCCCTCTGCTGTCGTCCGTTCCGTCATGCGCGAAATGGAGAACAGGGAGCACTTCCACCTGGCTATCGCACCGGAGGGTACCCGCAAGCCCGTAGCGCGCTGGAAAAGCGGTTACCACCTTATTGCACGTACGGCCGATATTCCGGTCTATCTCTGCTATTTCGATTGGAAACGCAAGAGGATAGGCTGTGGTGAAAAGGTCGAACTGACTGATGATGCCGCCGCGGACACGCGGCGCATCCAGCAGATTTACGAATCCATGGACCTGGGTGGCAGGCACCCTGAAAAATACAGGACTCACTGATGAGACATAGTTTCAAGACACTTTCGGACATCCTGGAATATTCCTCGTCCAAATATGCCAAGCGAACGGCCTCTGACTATGTAGATGGTGGTCAGCATTATACTTATGCCGGCTTCAAGGAGGCGTGTGACCGCCTGTCCGGAGTCCTGGCCACGTTCGGCATCAACGCTTCTGACAAGATCGCCATCCTGTCTGAGAACCAGCCCAACTGGGGTGTCGCCTTCTTCGCGATCACTTCCTACGGCCGCATCGCGGTGCCGATGCTGCCCGAAGTTTCACCTAACGAGGTGGAGAATATCCTGGCGCACTCGGATGCCAAGGCTATCTTCGTTTCACGCAAACAGTTCCCCAAGATCAGTGAGGAAGCGTTGGAACGGTTGCATATCGTAATCGATATCAGCGATTTCAGTCTCATCCGTGTGGATAAGACCAAGTATACCTGCGACGGAACCATCAAAAAGCCCGAACCGATGGACATCGCCGCCATCATCTATACTTCCGGGACCACCGGCAATGCCAAGGGCGTAATGCTCAGCCATCGCAATTTCTGCGCGAACGTGGAAGAGTCTTGGTTCGCACACCACGTTTATCGCAAGGACGTCTTCCTGTCGATACTGCCGCTCGCCCACACTTACGAGATGAGCATTGGCATGCTGTACCCATTCGCCCGTGGCGCTTCTGTTTTCTATATTCAGAAACCGCCGACTCCTACCGTCCTGATGGGTGCGATCAGCAAGCTCCGTCCGACGACCATGCTCTCCGTTCCGCTGATTATCGAGAAAGTGGTCCGCAGCAAGGTGCTGCCGACCATCAACTCCAGCAAGTTCCTGTCCTATCTGCGTGACAAGATGCCGTGGTTGCTATACTGGCTGGTCGGCACCAAGCTTAAGAAGCAGTTCGGCGGGCGCATCCGTTTCTTCGGCATCGGCGGCGCCAAACTGGACGTCGAGGTAGAGCGTTTCCTCAAGAAATGCCGTTTCCCTTATGCTATCGGATACGGCCTGACCGAGACTGCTCCTCTCATCTGCGATGCCGGCCCCAAGAAGACGCATATCGGTACTACTGGTACGGCGTCCTACGGCGTCAGCGTACGCCTTGCAGACATCAACCCCGAGACCGGACAGGGCGAACTGCAGGTCAAGGGACCGAACGTCATGCTCGGTTATTACAAGGATTATGTCCGTACCAAGGCCGTAATGACGGATGACGGGTGGATGCGCACGGGCGACATGGCCACGGCCGACAAGAAGGGACGCTACAGCATCCTCGGCCGCATGGGCAATGTCATCATCGGCGCTTCCGGAGAGAATATCTATCCCGAGGAGATAGAGAGCGTCATCAACAATATCGGCGGCGTGAACGATTCCCTGGTCGTTTCCCGTTCCGGGCAGCTGGTAGCGCTTGTCCAGTTCAATGAGGGTGAAATCGACTGGAACCTCGAAGGTGAGGACAAGTTCATCGAGAGCCTCGAACAGAAGAAGAAGGAGGTGATGGACTTCGTCAATTCTAAGGTCAGCCAGTTCCTCAAGATCAAGGACGTGGAAGTGATGAAGGAGCCCTTCAACAAGACCGCCACTCACAAGATCCGCCGTTTCCTCTATCAGGATAAACAGAATCAGCCGCAGAGGGCTGACGCCTCCGCGGCTGTGGCTGAAGAAAAGAAGTAACTCCTAGTAATTCTCGGCGTTGACCTCGAAGTATGCCTGTGGATGGGCGCAGACGGGGCAGATGTCCGGGGCTTTGGTACCTACCACGATATGGCCGCAGTTGCGGCACTCCCACACCTTGACTTCAGACTTGGCGAAGACCGCAGCTGTCTCGACGTTCTTCAGGAGTGCGCGGTAGCGCTCTTCGTGATGCTTCTCGATGGCGGCGACTCCGCGGAACTTGGCTGCAAGCTCCGTGAAACCTTCCTCCTCCGCGGTTTTTGCGAAGCCTTCATACATGTCGGTCCACTCGTAGTTTTCTCCCTCGGCTGCCGCTGCAAGGTTCTGTGCGGTGTCTCCGATGCCGCCAAGTTCCTTGAACCATAGCTTGGCGTGCTCCTTCTCGTTCTCCGCCGTTTTGAGGAAAAGCGCGGCTATCTGTTCGAAACCGTCCTTCTTGGCTCTGGATGCGAAGTACGTATATTTGTTCCTTGCCTGCGATTCGCCTGCGAACGCGGCCTCCAGGTTTTTCTCGGTCTGGGTACCGGCATACTTGTTACTCATGGTTCATAGTTGTTAATCGTTCTAACAAATATAGACATTTCATTCTTGAAAATCAAGGGTTTCCGCAGAATGGCCTATACCCCGTGATGCAAGGCCCAGAAGTGGTCGACCGGGCCGTGGCCGTGGCCGATGGAATACTCCGAGCCCGATACGATGGCGGAGTTGATGTAATCCTTTGCGGCGCGGGCCGCGTCGTTCAGACTGAGACCCTGTGCCAGGAAAGAAGCGAAGGCCGATGACAGCGTGCAACCTGTCCCGTGCGTGTTGGGGGTGTGGATCCTCTTTGAAGGAAGTTCGAGGAGGGTGTCCGTCTCGGCGTTGTAGAAGATATCGACAAGATTGTCTTCCGACAGGTGTCCGGCCTTCATCAGGACGGACACGCGTCCTCCGCATGAGAGCGCACGCGCAATGCGCGGCAGATCAGACTGCGAGGTGACACGTTCCCCGGCCAGAATCTCGGCCTCCGGGACGTTGGGAGTTATGACACGTGCAACAGGGATAAGCTCTTCCGAGAGGACCTTGACGGCAGAGTCTTCGATGAGGCGGTGGCCCGAAGTCGATACCATTACCGGGTCGAGTACGATATTTTTGACGCCGAACCTCAGCAGCTGCTCCTTTACGGCACGGACGACATCCGCGCTATGCAGCATACCTATCTTAACGGCGTCGGCTCCTATGTCGCCGAGAACGGCCGCTATCTGTGCGGCGATAATGGGAATCGGTATGGGGTGGACGTCCTCCACTCCCAAGGTGTTCTGTACGGTGACGGCGGTAATGGCGCTCGCGGCGTAAGCACCGGTCGCGGAAACGGCCTTGATGTCGGCCTGTATGCCGGCGCCTCCGCCGGAGTCGCTCCCCGCTATCGTCAGTACTACCGGGTACTTCTTCATAACCATTCTTTCAGGGAGTTCATATAGGAATAGTCCTTGTCGGGACCGTTGTATCCGTAATCCCAGAAGGCGTATTCGAACAGTGCGGCCTCCAGGTAAGCGCGTGTCATCCTGGCGCGGGTGGCATCGTCCACGGCGGCGGCCCATCCGTCTACCAGGGCGAGGACTGCGTTCACTCCTTCGGTGAATTCCTCGTTGCCGTATTCGAGTACCCATTCCTTGTATGGATTGCCTTCAAGCAAGGCTATGCTGCGGATATACAGACCCACCTCGTTGTATATCCACATGCAAGGAAGCATGGCAGCCAGCGCTACTTCCTTGCTGCCGCTGTCGATGGCGGCCTGCGTGTGGTTGTTGTAAGTGGATGTCACCTCGGAGGCTTTGACCTCGGTGTCGATGCCGAAGCGGGCTATCAGCAGCTCGTGCATCGCTTTCTCACCGTCGATTCCGGTCTGCGCAAATGCGCGGAACATCTCCTGCTGTGCGGGGTCCGTCATCATGTCGGCCAGCAGGAACATCTGCCTGCCGTAGTTGCCGATGTAAACTTCGTCCTGTGCGATATACCTGTCGAAGCGGGACGGGTCCAGGCTGCCGTCCGCCAGCTCCTTGATGAAAGGAAGGTCTTTGATGCCTTCGAAAATTCTGGCTGATTCAGCCCAAACGTCTTTTGTCCAACTCATTGTCTATTATCG
>CAMJHW010000031.1 GCA_946405645.1 uncultured Bacteroidales bacterium | reverse complement strand
TATATGGTTGGAGAGCACGGCGGCGCCGTCTTCGTGCTGGTCTATATCGTCGCCACGATACTGTTCTCGCTGCCCATCTTCATAGCCGAGGTGGTCATAGGCCGGCGCAGTCATTGCAACGCACGCGACGCATTCGTCAAGCTTGCTCCCGGCAAGCCGTTCTGGAGGGCCGTGAGCCTGCTTTCCATCATCATTCCGACACTCATCGCATCATACTACAGTGTCATCGGCGGCTGGTCGCTCGATTATTTCTTCAAAGCGTGCACCCTGCAGTTCCTGAGGACTGATCCCGGTGCAGTGAGCGGAGTTTTCGAGGGATTCGCATCCTCGACCTGGACACCTTTGATAATGCATCTCCTCTTCCTCGCCATGTCGGCGGCAGTAGTCGCCCTTGGCGTAAAGGCCGGTATCGAGAAGTTCAGCAAATTCATCCTTCCGGTGCTCTTCATGCTCGTCGTGCTGATTGCACTGTATTCGATGAGCCTTCCCGGAGCCCGGGACGGTGTCCAGTACCTCCTTAGGCCCGACTTCTCAGAACTCACCCCCCGCACTTTCGCCTATGCGCTCGGGCAGAGTTTCTATTCCCTGTCCCTCGGAATGGGAATCATCATCACATACGGGTCATATGTCCGGAAGGACGAGAACATCCTCGTCCTCAGTGCAGGCACGGCCGTTTCCGACCTGCTGTTCGCAATCCTGGCCGGCCTGGCCATCATGCCGGCGGTGTTCGCAGCCGGCATCGAGCCCGGCGCCGGCCCCGGTCTGATCTTCCAGAGCATTCCGTACATCTTCAGCGTCATGGGCCAGGACGCTCCCGCCCTCAGTACCATCGTCGCCTGCCTGTTCTTCTTTACGGTCATAGTCGCCGCCATGACTTCGCTGATCTCCCTCATCGAAGTGGGGACGGCGTTTCTCGTGGAGAAGTTCGGCCTGCGCCGCGGCCGTGCCGTGCTCGTCATGTTCCTCGTCTGCGGCGCTGCGGGCGTGCTTTGTTCGCTGTCGTTCGGTCCTCTGTCCGGTCTCAAGGTCGCCGATATGAACATCTTCGACATTTTCGACTGGGTGGCATCCAACATCCTGCTGCTGATCATGGCCATCCTTTCGGTCGTCTTCGTCGGCTTCGTTATGAAGAAGGCCGACGTCCGCGACGAATTCACCAACGGCGGGTCCAAGAAACGCAACGTCCCGTATTTCAACGCCGTCTATTTCCTGATCAAGTGGGTGGCTCCTATCGCCGTGCTCCTGATATTCTTCACCAATTTCATGCTGTAGGAAATGGCTAAGGACAGGGGCATATTCCAGAACCGCTTCACCGCCGTCATGGCCATGGCCGGTTCGGCCATCGGTCTTGGCAACATCTGGCGCTTCCCATACATGGTAGGCCAGAACGGCGGCGCGGCTTTCATCCTGGTTTACCTTTTCTCGGCCATCTTTCTCTGCATTCCCATTTTCCTTGCGGAGTCGGTCATCGGCAAGCGTACACACCTGAGCACCTTCGGGGCGATGGAGAAGCTTGCTCCAGGCACCCGGTGGAAATGGATGGGATTCCTGACCGTATTCACCCCGCTGATAATCCTTTCCTACTACAGCGTCGTGGGCGGCTGGTCCATCGAGTATTTCCTCAAATCGCTGTCGCTGTCCTTCTCCGACCCGGCAGTCGGGATGGAAGAGCATTCCGCCGTTTTCGGCGGTTTCATTTCCTCGGTTTGGGGACCGCTGGCCTGTCATACGCTTTTCCTCCTTGTCAACGCCGTAGTCATAATCTTCGGCGTGCGGGGTGGAATAGAGAAGTTCACGAAGTTAACCACTCCTGTGCTTTTCCTGCTGATAGTGCTGATAATGCTTTACTCAGTCAATCTTCCGGGAGCGAAAGCCGGCATCGATTATCTGGTCCGTCCGGATTTCTCCAAGCTGACCGGTTCGGTCCTGCTCTCTGCTATGGGACAGGCGTTTTTCTCGCTTTCGCTCGGCGTGGGATGCATACTGACTTACGCCTCCTACCTCAAGTCGGACGAGAATCTCCTTGCGACGGGAGTGTTCACTTCCCTTTTCGACCTTCTTTTCGCGATCATAGCGGGCTTCGCCATCATGCCGGCTGTGTTTGCCGCCGGCATCGAGCCCGGCGCCGGGCCGGGACTCATCTTCGAGACCCTTCCGTTCATCTTCTCCACGATGGGCGTCGATGCCCCGTGGCTGTGCAACATAGTCGCCATACTCTTCTTCCTTACCATCCTGTTCGCCGCCTTGACTTCTTCCATCTCCATGCTCGAGGTGGGCGTGGCGTATCTGGTGGACCAAAGGAAGATGTCCCGGGCCAAAGCAACGGCCATCCTCTTCGCCGGATGCTGGACGCTTGGCGTCCTCTGTTCGCTCTCGTTCGGACCGTTGAGGGATTTCCACGTGTTCGGAATGACGGTGTTCGACGCCTGCGACCATCTCACCTCCGATTTCCTGATGACCTTCGGCAGCCTGCTGTTCGTGTTCTTCGTCGGATGGAAGATGAAGAAGCACGATGTCCGCGAAGAGTTCACCAACCGCGGAAAGCTGCGCTTCAACGACAGGGTTTTCGGCCTGGTTTACTTTTTTATCCGCTACGTCGCACCGGCGGCCATCATCGCCATTTTCCTGTCCAACCTCTTGGCATAAAAGATTTTTTCTTACCTTTGCACGGTTTTAAAGATTTTGAAAATGAAGAAATTGCTTTTCATTGCAGCTGCCGTCATCATCGCAGCTGTGTCCTGCAACAACGGTCCCAAGACCAATGCAGAGAAGACCGCCGCTTATGAAGCGGAGATGCAGAAGATCATGGACGAGTACGAGCAGGCCGAGGACAAGGATGCCATCGAGGAGGCCACCATACAGAAAATCGTGGACCTGAGCCTTGCCACCATCAAGAAGTATCCGAGCGACACCGTCGCCCTCGAAGCTCTCCAGAGCTGTTATTACTATGCCGACCCCGAGGATCTCAAGGATGCTATCAGCCGTCTGAGCGACGCCTTCAAGGAGGAGCCTTTCGTGCAGATGATCGCCGAAGGCCTTGATACCAAGATCGCCACCAAGGAAGGCCAGCCTTTCGTGGATTTCACCGTGGACCATGTCCTGGGCGAGAACCCCGACGGAACCCTCAACATCGAGCAGCGCAAGCTTTCCGACTATGTCGGCAAGGGCAAGTACATCCTTGTGGACTTCTGGTCTCCCTGGTGCCCGCCCTGCAAGGCTGAGCTCCCGAACATCGTCAATGTTTACAACAAGTATCACGGTGACAAGTTCGACATCCTCAGCGTCGCTGTCTGGGAGGAGAGCCGCGGCATGAACTGGAAGGACACCAGGGACACCGCCGTCGTCTATGGCATTACCTGGAACCAGATGAACAACGGTCACCAGGAACCCGCCGAACTCTATGGTATCGACGGCATCCCCCATGTGATCCTGTTCGGTCCTGACGGCACTATCGTCAAGCGCGATCTCCGCGGCCAGGCCCTCGAGGACGCCGTTGCGGCCATCGCCCAATAGTGGACGTAAGAGAAAAAATAGACTTATTGCCGCATTCCCCCGGAGTTTACAGATACTACAACTCCGAGGGGAATGTGATTTATGTGGGCAAGGCAAAGGACCTCTTCAAGCGTGTCCACCAGTATTTCGTGCCTGCGGAACGGCTCAACACCAAGACCCGCATACTGGTGTCTAAGATAGCCGACGTACAGTATTCCGTGGTCGATACCGAGGCCGACGCCCTGCTGCTCGAGAACAATCTCATCAAGCAGTACAAGCCCAAGTACAACATACTGCTCAAGGACTCCAAGACATATCCCTGGATATGCGTTACCTCGGAGCCTTATCCGCGCGTGTTCCTGACCAGGCGCCTGGTGCAGAACGGGACACGGTATTTCGGGCCGTACAGTTCCGCCACCTACGCGCATAATCTCCTTGATTTTTTCTACTCCAATTATCCGCTCCGCTCCTGCAAGCATAAGATAGACTCCGACTCGATCCTTCGGAAGAAGGTGCGTCCATGCCTCGACTTCCATATAGGAAAATGCCGGGGTTGCTGCATCGGGGCCGTTTCCCTCGAGGAGTACGGAACTTGGATCGATGAAGTGACGTCGCTGCTGAAAGGGGGCGTCGGCGACATACTGCGCAGCTACCGCGAGCGTATGCTGCAGGCCTCCGAGGCCCTGGATTTCGAAACGGCCCAGGAGTTCAAGGAGAAGATCGCTTCACTGGAGAAACACTATTCCCATTCCATCATTTCCGCAGCGCGTGACACTGATGCCGATGTCTTCTCCCTCATTTTCGAAGGAGCGGAGGCATTCGGCAACTTCCTGCGCATCCGCTCGGGAGCCGTGGTGCAGTCGCTGAACCTCGGTTTCAAGATGAACATCGAGGAGGAGCAGGCGTCGGTCCTGAGCGCGTTCCTGGCCGAGATCGAGTCGAAGTTCGGGCAGCTGTCCAAGGAGGTGATCGTGCCCTTCATGCCGGACGTGGACATCCCCGGAGTGGAATTCCGCATCCCCGTAAAGGGGGACAAGCTTGCATTGCTGTCCTTGAGCGTGAAAAACGCAAAGGAGTTCCAGTTCAACTCCTTCAAGCAGCGGGAGCATACAGATCCCGACGCTTTCCGTGCGGCGGTCGTGGAAGAAATCAGGGTGGCGCTGGGCATGAAGGAGTCTCCCGTGCATATGGAGTGCTTCGACAACTCCAACATACAGGGCACCAACCCCGTTGCGGCCTGCGTGGTCTTCCGCAACGGTGTGCCGTCCAAGAAGGACTACCGCAAGTTCAAGGTCAAGACCGTCGTCGGGGCCAACGATTACGCCTCGATGAAGGAGATTGTGAACCGCCGGTATTCCCGCATGCTGGCCGAGGATCCGGACGACCTGCCGCAGTTGATCGTGATAGACGGCGGCAAGGGCCAGCTCAACTTCGCGTGGCAGGCCCTGTGCGAGCTTGGCATACAGGACAAGCTTACCGTAGTCGGCCTGGCCGAGAGGATGGAAGAGATCATCCGGATAGGTGATCCTTATCCGCTTTTCCTGGACAGGAATTCCCAGGCGTTCCGTGTGATCACACATATAAGGGACGAGGCTCACCGCTTCGGCATCACTTTCCACCGGGACTTGCGGAGCAAGGCCCAGGTGCATTCCGCGCTCCGGGATATCCCTGGAGTGGGCGAAAAGACAGAACAAAGGCTGCTGATGCATTTCGGCAGCGTGGCGCGCATTGCGGCGGCTGCGCCGGCCGACCTCGCGAAGCTGGTCGGCCCGGCCCTCGCCGCCCGCATCCGCGCCGCATTGATTCCGGGTGAAGATGGAAGAGAAATTCAATAAAGTATTCAACGCGTTCATCCTGATAGGGATGACTGTGGCGATCGTGCTGACCACGATCCTCAAGTTCGGCGCTGCCGAGAGCGGACGCATCGGCCTGCTCATCGCGGCCTTCGGCTCTCTGATGGGCATACTCAGCGTGGTGTGTTCGGCAAACGGCCGTATCCTGACTTTCCTGTTCGGGTTGCTCGACGTGGCCATCTATGCCGTAATGTGCTTCGTGAGCTGGCGCAGGGGAGGCGCGGGCCTGGGCAACGCCATCATCAACGGCCTGTATTTCGTCCCTATGCAGTTCATTGGTTTCGCCCAATGGCGCAAGCGTGGCGCCGAGGCCCATAAGCAGGTTCAAGCGAGACGCCTGTCCGGCAAGCAGTGGATGCTGTATTCGGCGTTGTTCCTGGTCGGGACGATAGTCGTTTACTTTATATTGTGTTCCGTGGACAAGGAAGTGGCGGGACGGTTCCTTCGTGTGGCTGTGCTGATGGATGCCGTCAGTATGGTCTGCAACATTCTGGGCCAGTACCTCCTTTCCACCGCATATATGGAGCAGTGGATATTCTGGATAATGGTCAATATCGCATCCGTCATAATGTGGAGCGTTTCTCTGCACCAGACATCCGACCAATACTCAGCGATTTATGTCGTCAAGTACGCGTTCTACCTCCTCAATTCGCTTAACGGACTCAGGATCTGGATCAACCTGAGCAAACGGCACGATGGTTGCAAAGAGCAGCTTTCGTAGGGACGTACGGCAACGGGCAAAGGAGACGGAAGTTTGGAGATTTAAAAAATAATTCGTTACTTTGCCGAACATTGCAAAGAAGTGTATTTTTAAAACATAAACTAAATCTTAGAATTATGCAGTACGAGGAAATCGTAAAAAAAGTTAAGGAGATCATCGTCGACAAGCTCGGCGTCGAGGCTTCGGAGGTCACTGAGACCGCGAACTTCACCAACGATCTCGGTGCTGACTCTCTCGATACCGTGGAGCTTCTCATGGAGTTCGAAAGGGTCTTCGGCATCAAAATTCCGGATGAGGAAACCAGCGCTATCGCTACTGTACAGGACGCCATTGACAAGGTCAAGGAGAAGCTCGGTGAGTAGCACCTATAAAGCGTAAACACAAAGAGGATGACCATAACGGTCATCCTCATTTTTTTGTATTGCATCGAAGGAACCTATTCCTTCGGAAGGGCGTAGATCACGCGCATCATCGGAACGCGTCCGTCCGGTGCCTCGGGACCGTTGAGGACAGCGTCGAAGTAGCGGTCCTTGTCCATATCGATCCTGGACTTGAGGTTGGACGATGAAGATGCGGAATTGTACATCGAGGCAAGAAGGGCCATGCTGTAATAGTTGGAATATCCGTATCCGCCATAGCCGCCGTAACCTCCATAACCATATCCGCCATAGCCGTAACCGTAACCGCCATAGCCATAGCCGCCGTAGCCGCCATAGCCGCCATAGCCATTGTAGATGCTGTTGAGATACATCATCTGCTGCATCTGGTACATGTACTCGCTCATGGCTTCGGAGTTGCTGTTGTCGGCCACGAAGTACTCCGTGCTCATCAGAAGGGTCCAGATGTCGTAGTTGGAGATGTTGGCGCTGTCGTCGACCGTGAGGAGCTTCTGGATGTGGTAGGTGATGTCGGGGGAGTACTGTAGCAGCGAGCGGTTGATCTTTCCGGGATCTTCGCTGGTGGATGACACGTCTGTAAGGTTGGCGAACGATACGCCGTCCTTGTAGCTTATGCGGCAGGTGGGGCTGATGTAGTCCGGGAACCTGAACATGTCTTTATAATCCTCCGGGAACTCGAATGGAAGGATCAGCGAGGCTCGTGTGATTATCACCTCGGAAGGGTCACCATGCTTTACGATGTCCTCGCGCATGCGGTCAAGGATCTCCTGTGCGGAGAATACGGCCTTGAGTCCGCCGCCGCCTTCGATACGGATCTTGTCGGTTGCGCGACCTTCCCGTCCGCGGGTCTCGTGGTAGGTGCTGTTGAAGCAGTACTGGGGGAAGGTATAGTAATCGGGATAGTCGCTTTCCTTCTTGGCCTTGACGAGCGTGTTCAGGTCGACGAAGTCGTTGGGGCTGAAATAGAACAGGAACGAACTGTCCTTGCGCGCGCCGTTATATTCCGCCGAGAACTTGAGCTCGGCGTAGTCCTTGGTGACATAGCCGTATGACAGGTTCACTCCAAGCTGGAGGTTGAACATGTTGATGCGTCCGCCTATGCCCACGGGCTCGTCGGTGTCGATGTAGATGCCGGGATACTTCTTGAGGTACTCCTTCATGTCCTTAAGGTCCGCCGTGGAGATGTTCATGTACTTTTCTCCGAAGGCCTTGTTGAAGCGGAAAGAAAGGGAGTCCTTGCCGTTATAGACGGGAATGCCGTCGGTAATCCTTTCGTCCTTGTGGGCTACGGGAGTGTTGAGGTCCGCGAACGAGAAATCCATCGGGTCCTGCAGCTCATAGACGTTGATGTTCTGGAGGATGTCCTTTTCGGTGGGGTCGGCATAGCTGATGGTATCCCTGGCCGCCGTGAAGGTGAAGGACTTGAAGACGGGGTTGCGTCCGAAGTCGACGGAGTCGGAGACCGGGACTAGCGAAAGCGCGCAGGAGCGCTTCGTCAGCCCGAATTCGGGGTCGCGCACCGCACCGATGGTCATGCGGTAGTTGGAGTATCCGGAGAGGCTGTCCAGCATCTTCATCTGGATGTCGGTGAGCGGGAACTCCAGGGTATAGACATCGTACAGATGCGACAAGGGGACGAGGTTCGAACCCAAGGTGTTGTCCCGCGTGATGCAGGAGGGAAGTGCCGATATGACGAGGGCCGGGGCAAGCAAGCCCGCGACCCGTCTCATGAGTCGTGAAATCATTGTTTACAACTGATCATAAAAACTGTTGTATTCGTCGACGTACCTGCCGCTGGCGAGGGCTTCGGCGTTGTACCGGAGGATGGGTAGACCCCGTTCCTCGCAGAAGGATACCAACTCCGGCTCCACGTCGGGGGATCCGAGGATGACGCCGTCGGAATACTGCACCGCTGTTTTCGCAAGATTTATGCCATCTGCGTGCTCCAGAAGCGGGACGTCCTCCGGAGTGACGCCTCCGAACAGGACGGTTTTGCCGAAACCCTCTCCCAAGGATTCCTTGGGGGTGTCGTTGAAGAGGGACAGAGCAACCTTGCTGCCGGAGAAGATAGGGTCGTCCCTGTATGCTTTCTTGAGATAGAGGGGAAGCACCTGGGAAATCCAGCCCTGGCAGTGGATGACGTCCGGCGCCCAGCGGAGCTTCTTCACGGTCTCCAGGACGCCGCGGGCGAAGAAGATGGCGCGCTCGCCGTTGTCGGCGAAGAAGCGGCCTTCGTCGTCGAAGTAGGTCTGCTTGCGGCGGAAATAATCTTCATTGTCGATAAAATATACCTGGAGCCTGGCGGCCGAGATGGATGCCACCTTGATGATGAGGGGGCGGTCGACGTCACTGATTATGATGTTCATCCCGGAGAGGCGGATGACTTCGTGCAGCTGGTTCTTGCGCTCGTTGATGCAGCCGTAGCGGGGCATGAACGAACGGATCTCTTTCTTCTTCTCCTGGATACCTTGTGGAAGATAACGGCCAATGGATGCTATTTCCGATTCCGGAAGGTACGGGGACATTTCGGAATTGACGAACAGTACTCTTTTTACGGACTCTTCCATTTTGTTTAGTTATAATTATATACAACTACAAAGGTAAGATTTTTTTTTCATATTTCGATATTTCACTATCTTTGAGTCTTAATTGAATGATCGGCCCATGTCCAAAGCAGAGAACAGAATGATGCGCCGCCGTCTGCGCAGCGCCTATCTCTCCACGGTACTCAGCATAAGCCTGGTGCTGCTCCT
The DNA here is from genome assembly GCA_946405645.1 of uncultured Bacteroidales bacterium. Next base: position 3,380 of record CAMJHW010000031.1, on the reverse strand, counting down.
GGTGGGGGTGGCGAGCCTCCTGCTGGTCAACGCGAAGGGCGTCTCGGACTACTTCAAGGAGCACATGCAGATCTCCGTCCTGATGAAACCGGATATCAGCGACGCCCAGACCCTGGAGTACCAGGTCGAACTCGACTCGCTCGATTTCGTGCTGGCTACGGAGTTCATTTCCAAGGCTCAGGGCACACGCGAGATGGAGCAGATGCTTGGCGAGGGATTCCTCGACATATTCGAGGCCTCGCCCATCCCGGCCTCCGTCAACGTAAGGCTTAAGGCCGGCTATGTGTCTCCGGACAGCCTGGACATCGTCAGGGCAAGGATCATGGAGTCTCCCCTTGTGGACGAGGTGGAGTACCAGCAATCCTTGATAGAGGCTCTCAACGCCAACCTTCGCAAGATTTCGGCGGTGCTGGGCATCCTTATCATCCTTCTGCTTTTCATATCATTCGTGCTGATCAACAATACCGTTCGCCTGAACGTATTCGCGCGCCGTTTCACGATCCATACCATGAAGCTTGTTGGAGCCACCCGCTCGTTCATCCGCGGCCCTTTCCTGGTGCAGGCGGTGTTCCAGGGGCTTTTCTCGGCGTTCATCGCCATCCTGCTGCTGCTCGGCCTGCTGTTTTTCGTGCGCAGGGAGTTCGCGCAGCTCTTCGAGATATTCTCGCTTAAGCTCCTGCTTATGGTGATGGGCATCGTGCTGGTCAGCGGCGTGCTCATATGTGTAGTCAGCACTTATTTCGTCGTAAACAAACTTGTCGCTTCCGGCAAGGATGAACTATATTATTGACAATGGAAGAGAATCCCAAGATGGCCATTACCCCCAAGGGGCTGAAACAGCTCATCATCGGCGTGCTGGTGATGATTGCGGGGTATATCCTCCTTTCCGGCGGGGGCGTCAAGGACCCGCAGGTGTTCAACTATGACATGTTTGATTTCCGTCGTCTCGTGGCGGCTCCGCTGGTGATCCTGGCGGGAGTCGTGATAGAGATCCTGGCGATAATGGGCGTCCTGAAGGGCCGCCGTCCCAAGGAGTAGGCCATGAACTGGTTGCAGGCGCTTATTCTTGGGTTGGTCCAGGGACTCACGGAGTTCCTGCCGGTCAGCAGCAGCGGCCATCTCACCATAGGCCGCGAAATCCTCGGCGTCGAGGCGGCGGAAGACCTCGTGTTCGAGGTCACGGTGCATGTCGCCACCGTCCTGGCGACCATCATCGTGTTCCGCAAGGAGATCTGGAAACTCCTTTGCGGGCTGTTCAAGTTCAAATACAACGACGAGACCGACTATATCCTGAAGATCTGCGTGTCGATGGTCCCCGTGTTCGTGGTGGGCATGTTCTTCAAGGACAAAGTCGAGTCGCTTTTCTCCTCGTTGCTTGTCGTGGGCCTGGCGCTCATCGTTACCGCCATGCTCCTGCTCTTTTCCGACATAGTCTCCTATCGGCGCAAGTCTGCGGCCGCGTTGTCTGACAAATACCGCAACGGCATCGGCTGGTGGCAGGCTTTCGTAGTCGGTATCGGCCAGGCATTCGCGGTCATCCCCGGCCTTTCACGTTCGGGAACGACCATCAGCACCGGCCTGCTCTGCGGCGTCCGCCGCGAGGCCGTGGCGCAGTTCTCGTTCCTGATGGTGCTGGTCCCCATCCTCGGCGAGGCTTTCCTCGACGTGGTCGGCGGTGACATGGCCGCTTCGTCCGTGGGCATGCTGCCCCTCCTGGTGGGATTCCTGGCGGCGTTCGTGTCCGGACTGTTCGCCTGCAAGGTGATGATCGCGCTGGTAAAGAAAGCCAGACTGCGCTGGTTCGCGCTCTACTGCGCCCTCGTGGGACTCGCAGTCATCATCTACACTCTGCTGTAGCCGATGGCGGAGCGCAAGGGAGTATATTTCGTCTCCGACGTACATCTGGGACTCGCGGTGAAGGATCCTTCCGAACGCGAGGCCCGTTTCGTATCGTTCCTTCGGGGCATTCCCCGGGACACCACCCTTGCACTGTATATGCTGGGCGATATCTGGGATTTCTGGTATGAATACCACGATGTGGTGCCTAAAGGCAGCGTGCGCGTATTCGCCGCACTGATGGAGTTGATGGATGCCGGAGTACTGGTGTATTTCTTCCCCGGCAACCACGACATCTGGTGTTACTCGTATTTCGAATCGATGGGCATCAAGGTGGTGCGCGAGCAGCCGCAGCTGGTGGAGATCGGAGGCAAGGTGTTCTGCCTTGGGCACGGCGACGGGCTTGGCCCCGGACTGCGCGGATACAAGTTCATGAACTCGATGTTCAAGTGCCGCTTTATCCAGCGGCTGTTCAGCTCGCTTCATCCCCGTATCGCGTTCTGGCTGGGCCGCGGGTGGTCGCGGCACAGCCGGCTCGCCCGCAATGAGCAATATGTTTTCAGGGGTGCCGAAGAGCCGCTTTACAAATGGGCGGAGGAGTTCTCTTCGCAGACCCACGTGGATTGCTTCATTTTCGGGCACCTGCACGCGCAGGCCGACTTGACACTGCCCTCCGGCGCGCGTCTGATCGTGATGAAGGATTGGATGGACCAGTCTCAGTACTGGTATTTCGACGGGATTTTGGTCGGAGTCGGCCATTCCATGAATACGGAGTAGTACAGCCGGTCGAATTCGCCGGCTTCCCAGGCCTTGACCAGTTCTTCGGTCTGAGCGTCCTGGCCCTTCGGGTCGTACGCGCTCTTGAGGTTCTGGCCGAAGAGGCGTGCAATGCCTTGCCAGAACACGGCCGACACGCTGCTCCGGTAGTCCTTTACGATCTTGTAGGAGGTCCTGGACGTCTCGCGGTCCACCAGCCTCATCAGCAGCTGGCCCTGCGAGACCGTCATCTTGCGGATGATGGGCTCGAAATCCTTGAGCACCTGCTTCTGCCATTCGCTCGTATAACGGTTCTCTTCGGCTTTCTTGAAGTGGCTCGCTTCGATGGTGCTGTCGACGTGGTTCAGCACGTTGCTGACCATGATGGCGTAAGGATATACCTTGTTGAAATTATAGACGAGCTTGTAGTAGTTGCGCCAGTCCTTGCGGTCGCGGCGCGTTCCCTTCGGGAAACACCATACCGGCGGCAACTCGTCATAAAAGATGGTGTCGCCCTGGACGTCCACGTAGTACGCCATGAGGTATCCCTTCTGCCCCTTGTTCTGGGCGGAGGAATACGGACTCTTGAGGCCTGCCGCCAGAAGTATGGCGGTAACGGTGGCGACAAGTATGGCGGTGCTCTTTTTCACAACTTGCAAATATAAGGACTTTTTTCCGCTTCAAATATCCGGCCAGAAACAATCCTCCCCATCCGCCGGCAGGTAAGCCGTCGTCTCCGCGGAAAATGCTCCGCCGGCGGCTTACCCGTCCATCGTCGTGACAGGCCT